>DATHEH010000163.1:0-30264 GCA_035318685.1 Ferruginibacter sp. | reverse complement strand
ATTTTTCAATTTTAAAGTAATATTGCAGTAAAGGTTGTTGTGGTATCGACGCACAATCCCCCGAAAAAAAAACAGTTAAGGTAAATGACGAAACAGGCCTGTCACCCGTTGTCATGGCCGTTATAAAATAAATCTGGCATTCGATTATGGCTAAAAATTTGTTAATAGTGGAGTCCCCGGCAAAAGCTAAAACTATTGAAGGGATCCTCGGAAAAGACTTTGAAGTGAAGAGTTGCTATGGCCATATCCGTGACCTGGAGAAGAGCGATATGGGCATCGACCTGAAGAATAATTTTCAGCCTACCTATATAGTACCACCCGATAAAGAAAAAGTTGTAAAGGAATTAAGAAGCATCGCAAAAAGAAGTGAAGAAGTATGGCTCGCTTCGGATGAGGACCGTGAAGGAGAAAGTATCAGCTGGCACCTGGCTGAAGTATTGGGTTTGGATACCAAGACAACCAAGCGCATCGTCTTCCATGAAATTACAAAACCGGCCATTCAAAAAGCCGTACAGAATCCGCGTACTATAAATATGGACCTGGTAGATGCACAACAGGCACGCAGGATAGTTGACAGGATCGTGGGTTTTGAACTGAGTCCTGTTTTGTGGCGCAAGATCGGCATGAAGGGCGGCCTCAGTGCAGGACGTGTACAAAGCGTGGCGGTTAAACTGATCGTTGAAAAAGAAAGAGAGATCAACCAGTTTGAACCCGTAAGCAGTTTTAAATTGGAAGCCACACTCGCTGCAACAGACATGAATAACAGGTCTGTTCCATTCAAAGCTGAAGGCAATAAATTTAATGCAGAAGCTGACGCGGAGAAATTTCTGCAAAGCTGCATTGGCGCTAAATACACGGTGAAAGATATACAGGTAAGACCGGGGAAGCGCACACCTGCAGCGCCATTCACCACCTCTACCCTGCAACAGGAAGCGAGTCGTAAACTGGGCTATGGCGTAAGCAAGACCATGTTACTTGCACAAAAATTATACGAAAGCGGTAAGATCACTTATATGCGTACGGATAGCGTGAGCCTGGGCGATACTGCCATGGATGCCATCAAGGCCGAGATAGGAAAAAGCTTTGGCGATAATTACCTGCAGGTACGTAAATACAAGAATAAAAATGAAAGCGCACAGGAAGCACATGAAGCCATACGCCCAACCTACATGGAAAATAAGTCGGTGGCTGATATGGACCTTAACCGTTTGTATGAACTGATATGGAAAAGGACCATTGCGTCGCAGATGAGTGACGCGGAACTGGAAAAGACAACAGCTAAAATAAATATCAGCACAAACAATGAAGAGCTGACCGCAAGCGGTGAAGTGCTGAAATTTGATGGCTTCTTAAAGGTTTACATGGAAAGTACCGATGATGATGAGAATATAAACGAGAATGAGAATGATAGCCGTCTTCCCAATTTAGCTGTGGGACAGGTTTTGGATTTTGAGAAGATGACCGCTACGGAAAAATTCACCAAACATTCTGCACGGTACACGGAAGCCGCACTGGTAAAGAAACTGGAAGAATTGGGCATTGGCCGTCCTAGTACCTACGCCCCTACTATCTCTACCATTATCAAGCGAAATTATGTAGAGAAAAAAGACAGGGAAGGTGTGAAAAGGGATTTCCGCATTTTAAGATTGAAAGATGACAGCATTCAAAAAATAACCGAGCAGGAAAATACGGGTGCAGAGAAATCAAAATTATTTCCCACCGATCTTGGTTTGGTGGTAACAGATTTTTTAAGCCTGCATTTCGACAAGGTGATGGATTATTCCTTTACCGCGGAAATTGAAAAAGAATTTGACGAGATAGCAGACGGTAAAATGAAGTGGAGTAAAATGGTAGGTGACTTTTATACACCATTTCATGAAGGTGTTGAGCACACGCTCGAGAATGCCGACCGTGCCGTTGGTGAAAGGATCTTAGGTACGGATGAATCAGGTAAAACGATATTGGCAAGGATGGGTCGCTACGGCCCGATGGTGCAGATTGGCTTGCCCGATGATGAAGAAAAGCCACGCTATGCAAAATTAAAAGTTAACCAGAGCATTGAGACCATCAGCATGGAAGAAGCGATGGAGCTTTTTAAACTCGGTGCACCGCTGGGAGAATATGAAGGCCAGGAAATTACGGTTAACATTGGCCGCTTTGGTCCTTATATAAAATTGGGCGAGCAATTCATTTCTATCCCAAGAGGTGAAGAACCTTCTACGGTTGGCCTTGGGAGAGCGATAGAAATAATTGAAGCCAAGAAAGTAGAAGATGCACCTATTGGTTTTTATGATGAAAAGCCTGTAACAAAGGGCAAGGGACGTTTTGGGCCTTTCATTAAATGGAATGATATGTTCATTAATATTTCAAGGGCTTATGATTTTGACAACCTGACCCAGCAAAACCTTAATGAACTAATAGAAAAGAAAATTGAAAAAGAAGCCAACCGTTTTATAAAGCACTGGCCTGAAGAAAAGATATCTGTTGAAAATGCACGCTGGGGGCCATTCATCAAGTTTGGTAAAAATAAATTCAAACTGGGATATAGTGCAGCGGGTGCAAAATATACTCCCGAAGAATTAGCTGCATTGGAACTCGAAGACGTAAAGAAGATAATCTTACAACAGGATCCCAAAGCATTTGACAGCAAGAAGAAAAAGGCGCCTGCAAAGAAAAAGGCTGCTGTTGCTGCAAAGGGGGCGCCTAAGAAGACTGCGGTGAAGAAAAAGCAATAGCAAAATGGCTTCAAAATCAAGATTGGATAAAGCTTTGAACGGGCTTCGGGATTTCATATTGCGTGAAAACATAAAAGACATTCAGGTATTTAGTGACAAAATTATCGTTGGGAAAAAAGATAGATTGTATGAAACGGTAATTTTCGCATTTTTTATAGTGGCAATACCGGTTGGAATTTTCGTTTACTACTTATTCGCAAATCCAAATGACTCTGACATTGGAATCCTGCTCATCGCCGGATTTGCAATTATTTTATGGGTTCTCAAATTGGTGAAGAAAGATAGAATACTGACAATCGCAATTCAAGAAAGACAAATTTATTCAGAAGCAAAGGATCCTGTATTTAAAAAAATATATACTCGAAAACAGGTAGCCTTCGATGAAATAAAAAAAATTGAAATAACAGAGACAACGGAAAGTGCCAGCCCTGGCCAAAATACAATTTCATACTTAACTATTTTTTCAAATAATGAGCCAAAAAAGATCAGTGTTGATTTTGGTTATAATTTTCTGGATCGAACAAAAGCGAACAAAATAAAACTAATAATCGAAGTTATGCTGCAAGCGGGCAGAAATTCTAAAAGGCAAATGTAACTTCGCCATTGTTGGTCGCCTGACCAACAAGCCTCTCCCCAATAAATAAAAATGCTGCATAAAAAATATTTTATTTTTATCACACCCTGTGGAAAATTTTAACTTCTTTATTAACTATCCTTTTCGGACATTCATTTAATAATATTTGAATCCGGTGAAAGAAAATAAAGAAATATCAGCTTTATTGCATTTGATAGATGATCCCGATGAAGACGTATACAGTACGGTAAGTGATAAGATCATCTCTTTCGGCAAGGCCATCATCCCCAACCTCGAAAGCCTCTGGGAAAATACCAGCAACGAAGAGATACAGGAAAGGATCGAATTGTTAATTCACCGCTTACATTTCCGCGACCTTACCAATGATTTTACAGAATGGGCGGCAGATGACGCCGACCTTTTAAAAGGCGCACTACTCGTGGCCCGCTACCATTATCCTGATATGGATACCAAGCAGGTGCACCAGGAGATTGAGAAGCTGAGAAGAAATGTGTGGCTGGAACTTAATAATTACCTCACGCCTATTGAGCAGATCAATGTTGTTACGAGTATCTTATACAATTATTATAAGCAAAAGGGAATTGAATTCGCCTATAACAACCCGGATGATTACCTTATAAATAAAACGCTTGAAAGTAAAAAAGGTAATGCGGTAAGTAACGGGATCATTTATATCGTGCTTTGCGAATTGCTTGACATACCCGTAAAAGCCATCAATATTCCCCGGCAGTTCATCATGGGTTATTTTGATGCGCAGCATGACCTGCTTAATCCTGTTGGCCATGCATCAGAGAAGATCCATTTTTATATTGACCCGCTGAACGGGCAAATGTACAGCCATAAGGATGTGGAAGCCTATTTCAAACGCATATCAGTTCCGCCTGTCGCTTCCTACTTCCGACAGCTAAGTAATAAGCGCATTATACAGTTCTTACTGGAAGAACTGAGCAAGTGTTTTGACAATGACAGGAACAGGTATAAGATGGAGGAGTTGCTTTTATTGGCAAGCCTATTAGACGAATGATAGCTTTGACTGTGGTTGATGGTTGATGGTTAATGGTTGATAGTTCATTGCCGAAGCCGTTCTACCATGAACTATGAACTATGAACCTTTAACTACTAACTGAATGATCTACCATGTAGTGGCCCGACAAAACTGGGAAAAAGCGCAGCAGCAAGGCTTCTATGAAGCAGACTCACTGGCATCAGAAGGTTTTATCCATTGCAGTGATGCGGAACAGGTTGCCGGGGTTTTAGAAAGATACTATAAAGATCAAACCGGGCTTTTGCTATTGCACATCGAGGAAGACAAATTGATACCTACCCTCACTTATGAATTGGCTCCATCAGTAAATGAAGAGTTCCCCCATATTTATGGCAGGTTGAATTTAGATGCAGTCATTAAAGTTGCAGAGCTATGATAACATGGGATGATTTTGAAAAAGTAGAGATACGTGCAGGGACGATCATTGAAGCCAATGATTTTCCGGGCGCAAGAAAACCCGCTTATCAACTTACCATCGATTTTGGTGAACATGGAATAAAAAGATCATCAGCACAAATAACAGCTTTATACAAAAAAGAAGAATTGCCGGGTAAACAGGTGATCGCGGTTGTAAATTTCCCCGTTAAGCAGATCGCCAATTTCTTCAGTGAATGCCTGGTACTTGGGGTGTACAATGAGAAAAATGATGTGGTGTTGTTGCAACCATCGATGCAGGTGAAGAATGGGGGCAGAATAGGATAAGATTCAAGCTGCAAGACGCAAGGGGGTAAATTTTTAAGTCATGAAGTATTCACAAAAGCTAAAAGCACTTTAACTAAATATGCTTGTCCCTTGTGGCTCATCCCTTGCAGCTTTTCTTCATTCCCCAAACTTCTCAAAATACTGCCCCAGCTTTTTAAAATTATTTTTATTGAGCGTAAAAAAATTATTCCTCCCCTCCTTGCGGCAATCGATCAGCTCACTTTCGGCCAAAAGTTTGATATGATGCGAACAGGTAGGTTGTGATAAACCCGTCAGCCCTACCACATCGCAGCAGCGCAGGGCTCCTTTTTTAGACATTTCCTGCAAAATAGACAAGCGGTACGGATCGGCCACTGCCGACATTGCCTTTTCAAAAAATTTTGTTTCGTTCTTCATGCTTTGTTTCTCTTGTTCAAAGAAATTATTTTTTATTCAATCGGGCAAAGAAATCAATGTAAATTTGGTGACGTCATGGCAGAGGGAACGACGAAGCCATCTTATAATTAGAAGTTTGCTTCATTTCTTTTGCAATGACGATCCACAATGAACATAGAGATCGTATATTATAAATCACCCATCGGTGCGCTTGAGATCAGGGGCACGGGCAGTGCAATATCCGATGTTTTGTTCGTTAACTCCTGGAAAGGCGCAAAAATAAATGAAGAAGAACTAAGTTTTGTAAAGCCGAAGTCTGCAATAATAAAAAGTTGCATCAAACAACTGGATGAATATTTTGCAGGGAAAAGAACAGGGTTTACCATTAATACTTCACAGGTGGGAACCGGTTTCCAGCAAACGGTGTGGGCCGAACTGTGCAGGATACCCTATGGCCGTACGATCAGCTACCTCGAACTCAGCAAAAGAATTGGTAATGTAAAAGCCATCCGGGCTGTTGGTACAGCCAATGGCAACAACAGTGTTTGTATCATCGTTCCCTGTCATCGCGTTATTGGCAGCAACGGCGACCTTGTTGGATATGGCGGTGACCTCTGGAGAAAAAAATGGCTGCTGGAACTTGAAGGAAAGATCGCGAATGGGGTGCAAACCTTGTTTTAATGGCTTCAACAAGCTCAGCCTGGCATTTCATTTATTTAAGATCAGCACTCCCAAATGAAAGCGGCAACAGAGAAGATGCACTTTTAAGAACATATACTTTCCCATCCTGCCCGCTTAAGATCAAACGTATCGGCTGGCTTACACGCTCTTCGTATTCTGCTAATGTTTGACGGCACATGCCACATGGAGAGATGGGATGGCTGCTTTTGCCATTGATATTGTCATAACTTATAGCGATCGTATCAATGGGAACTTTTGGATATAAATTAGCAGCAGTTGCCAATAAAGCCCTTTCGGCACAAATGCCAACGGGGTAAGATGCATTTTCCTGGTTGGTGCCTGTGACCATTTCATTGTTGCCCATTTTAGCAACAGCGCCAACATTAAAATTGGAATAAGGTGCATACGCAGCAGCAGTAACCTTACGGGCCTCTTTTACCAGGCGGGCATCAGCTTCATTAAGCTCATCCGCAGAATCATACACTTCATAGCTAAAACGATATTCTTCTTTGTTCATGACCTAAATTTAAACTATTTTATTTCACACAAAAAAATCCTCCCTGTAACGTGCAGGGAGGATCTTTTTTTTATAATTGGTTATTTTATCCAACGGAACAAACGCTTCCACCTCGGCCCATTCTCCCAGCTGAACCATATCAATGATGCTTTACCCACCACATGATCTTCGGGAACAAAACCCCAATAGCGGCTATCCAGGGAATTATGCCGGTTATCCCCCATCATGAAATAATAATCCATTTTAAAAGTATAGCTCGTGGCTTCCGTACCATTGATGAAATATTTTCCGTCCCTGTCTTCAAATTTATTGCCTTCATACACTTCAATGCAACGCTGGTAACGTATGACATTATCAGGTGTTAAGGATAAGGCCACATTTTTTTTGGGTACCCATACCGGGCCGTAATTATCAGCCGACCAGTTCTTTCCTGTTGTATCACTGTAGTAAGGGAACAAACTGTTTTCGTGCTCCCTGATATAATCGGTTAAAATGTAATCTTTGGGTAAACTGTTCTTTAATTTTTCCTCATTGGTTATATTCACAATAAAGACATTGGCTTTTTCCTGCAGCAGGTCGCCCTGTTCTTCACGCACATTGATCCCGAATTCATGGAGTGTTTCTTTATCTATAAATTGGCCATCCGGAACCTGTAACCGGTAATAACGCTCAGAATGCGGAAAAAAATCTTCGGGCTTTCCATTCACGTGTAGTTTGCCGTTAATGATCTGCAGGTTATCGCCGGCAATACCCACACATCTTTTAATAAAATTCTCTCTTTTATCAACCGGCCTTGTAATAATGATATCACCGTGGTCCTGCCAAACCCTTTCACGGCCAACCCTTCGTACTTCATCGTAATAAGTTACACGGCTGCCAAAATTAACTTCATCATTTATCAATGTGTCATTTACAGGAAAGTTGAATACCACGGCGTCATTTCTTGTTACAGGGCTTGCAAACCACCTGGTATAAGGTATTTGGATCCATTCCACGTACGACTTAACATTTAGTCCTGGTATGGTATGGTGCACAAAAGGCATTGCAATAGGCGTGTTGGGTATGCGCGGGCCGTAGGTTGATTTACTTACAAAAAGAAAATCATTCACCAATAAGGTCTTTTCTTCAGAAGGTGTTGGGATGGTATAGGCTTCAAATACAAAAGTGCGTATGAGTGTAGCAGCTACGATCGCAAATGCCGCGGCATCGATCCATTCCCTTGCAGTGGATTTTTTATAATTCTTTACCACTGCAGTGCCTGCATAACGCTCGCTCTTTGAAAAACCCAGGTAAGGAAAATAGAAAAAAGGAAAGAACACGGCGGCAAAGTGGTGCCAGAATCCAAAGCGCCCGAAGTGCTCAACGAATTTTATGCATATCCAGATCGTGATGAACTGGCCCGCAATAGGAATTAATTGTAAGAAGAACCAGTATTTTTTAAGCGCCATCTTCTCCACCATGCACCAGGTATTATAAAAAGGAATAAAAGCTTTCCAGCCTTCGATACCTGCTTTTTTAAACATCCCGTACAATCCAATATGCCATCCAATAGCTGCAAGAATAAAAATCATCCATCCAATGCTCATGCGTTAAATTTTAATAGTGCCAAAAATACCATAATTAAGCGTTTGACAAAGATTTATAATAATAATTTGAAATGTTTAACAGAAAATAATCCTGGTAATACTATTTATTGCAAAGTATGGAATTGATGCAGGTACTTACTTCTTCCGCTTTATTCATGATCATAAAATGCCCGCCGTTCTTTATGATAAATGTAGGTTTCACATACTTTATCGGGAACATGTTATCATGGTCGCCATGAATATGGTAGATCTCTGGGTGTTTCCAGTCATTTTTCCAGTTAATGGCCTGGTTAACGGCCCAGTTGGTATAGGGCAGGTCAACCTTTCTCCTGAACTGGTAAACCAGGTCCTTTTCTTCAGGTGTAGAGATCCCAAGCATGCGGTTCTGGAAAGGGCGGGTGAGTTTTGTTGACCGCATAGGGAATATTTTATTCAGCCTGAGCCTTGCCACGATCCTGAGCCACAACGGTAACTCTCCTGATGATTTTATGCTGGAGATGATGATGATCTTCTTCACCGGTATCTGCTTTGCAATTTCTGTACAAACCATCCCGCCAAAAGAAAGGCCCATGAGGATCGGTTCTTCTTCGTTTATTTCTGCACGCATCCTTTCAGCATATTGTTGCAGCGTCTCTCCCTTCAATGGCATCAGCCATCGCATAACTTTTAATTCATAGCCTTCTACAACCAGTTTGGAAAAAACACGCTCATCTGCGCCGAGGCCGCTTATGCAAAAAATAGTTTTCATACCTGTCTCAGCCGCGGCGGAGAACTTAAATTATTACAGTATTATTTTATCCTGATCTGCCTACTTCTTTGGCAATACATAATTCTCCACGTCTTCGAGTGTGATCTCTTTACCTGATAATATGATGAGCCTTTCCACCACGTTCCTTAATTCACGGATATTACCCGTCCAGTTATAAGATTGCAATGCCTGCATTGCTTCCGGCTCTACGGTCTTTTTAGGCTGTCCGTATTCAGTGGCAATAATATCCAAAAAGTGCTCCACCAGTGAAGGTACGTCTTCCCTTCGTTCATTTAAGGAAGGGACGTGAATGATGATAACACCTAACCTGTGATACAGATCGAGCCTGAAATTCTTTAGATCTACCTCTTTAAGCAGGTCCTTATTCGTTGCGGTAATTACCCTTACGTCAACCGAAATGTCTTTATCAGCTCCCACACGGGTTATCTTTCCTTCCTGCAGTGCACGTAATACCTTGGCTTGTGCATTCAGGCTCATATCTCCAATCTCATCCAAAAATAATGTTCCGCCGTTGGCAGTTTCAAATTTGCCGATGCGTTGTTTTATGGCCGAAGTAAATGAACCTTTTTCATGACCGAATAATTCACTTTCTATCAATTCGCTTGGTATTGCCGCACAGTTCACTTCAACCATCGGGCCGGTATTGCGGTTGCTTTTTTCGTGTATCCATCTTGCCACCAGTTCTTTTCCTACACCATTCTCGCCGGTTATTAAAACACGTGCGTCTGTTGGCGCTACTTTTTCAATGGTATCTTTTATTTTATTGATGGGTCCGCTGTCGCCGATCATCTCGAGTGCCCGGCTCACTTTACGCTTTAATACTTTTGTTTCGGAAACAAGGCTTTGCTTATCCATTGCATTGCGCAAAGTGATGAGCAGGCGGTTAAGGTCGGGCGGCTTGCTGATATAGTCGAATGCACCCGTTTTTACGGCTTCCACCGCGGTATCTATATTACCGTGACCGCTGATCATGATGACGGGGATATCAGGATTGATCTCTTTGGCTTTTTCTAAAAATTCAATGCCATCCATTTTGGGCATTTTGATATCGCACAGTACAACATCATAGGTCTTATCAGTGAATTTTTGCAGGCCTTCTTCGCCATCGCCTGCTTCATCAATTTTGTATCCTTCGTAGCTGAGAATCTCAGTGAGTGTTTTCCGGATCGCCTTTTCGTCATCAATAATCAAAATATTGGCCATAAGCATTAACAAAATTTTTTTGTGGAGTGAATGCGAAACTGCATCCCACAGCGTTGGATCAAAATTAGCAATTTATGCAGTTAAAACCGTTCTTTATATTCATAATACAGCTTTCTTTTTCCTGCAATGGTCATGCAGATAAGCCGGCACAGGGAAATGAACTTCGTAAGCAGGTCATAAACAGCCAGCCTGGCGACAACCCCTATGCCCATATCAAAGATATTCCCTTACCGGCGGGGTTCAGGCGTGAATCCTGTGATGTGAATTCCTTTACGGCTTTTTTAAGGAATACCGGTTTAAAGAAAAATAAGACCGTTCAGCTTTTCAATGGCCGGCTAAAAGATAACCAGTCGGCCCAATACGCAGTGTTGAATATCACTGTTGGTAATAAGAACCTGCAGCAATGCGCAGATGCCGTGATGCGGTTAAGAGCAGAATTCCTGTTTTTACAAAAAAGGTTTGAACAGATAATATTCTCCGACAATGATAATACAGTGTACAAATTCTCAGCACCATATACCAGGGAGAATTTTATGCTTTACCTGCAGCGTGTGTTTGGCATGTGTGGCAGTGCTTCTTTATCCAAACAATTAAAAGCCGTTGCTGATGTTTCGGACATACAGCCTGGTGATGTATGGATACGGGGCGGCTTCCCGGGCCATGCGGTCATCGTTATGGATGTAGCGGTGAATGATGCAGGAAAAAAGATATACCTGCTGGCACAGAGTTATATGCCTGCGCAGGATATTCACATGCTCAAAAATCCGATGAATGATGGTTTATCACCCTGGTACGAAGTGAATGATGATCTGCTTATTGAAACGCCTGAATATACATTTCACAGGAACGAGCTGAAACGATGGTAATAAAAAAGGCCACCTGGTAAGATGACCTTTTGTCGGGATGACAAGATTCGAACTTGCGACCCCACGCCCCCCAGACGTGTGCGCTACCGGGCTGCGCTACATCCCGAAAAACAATCCTTTAAATAGGGCTGGCAAAAGTAGTTGAAATTTTCAATTCTAAAAAGGACAAGTTATCTTATCTTAGCGCAACTTTTTACTGCATGAAGGTTTTAATCAGGCAAGCTCAAATAATTTCTCCCTCCTCTCCTTTCAACGGGCAATCAAAAGATATTTTTATTAAAGACGGGAAGATCGAAAAGATCGGTGATGCTATTAAGGAAAAAGACTGCCAGGTGATCGAACAGCATGGATTATGTGTAAGCATTGGCTGGATGGACATTTTCGCTGATTTTGCCGACCCCGGCTATGAGCATAAAGAGAATATGGAGACCGGCTCCCTGGCAGCAGCGGGCGGAGGTTTCACAGACGTAATGCTCCTGCCGAACAGCAACCCGGTAGTGGATAATAAAGCCCAGGTGGAATATATTGTTCAAAAGGCCAGGCAAGAGGCTGTGGGTATTCACCCCATTGGCGCTGTTACCAAAAAAGCAGAGGGGAAAGAACTTTCAGAGATGTATGATATGCGCCAGTCTGGAGCAATAGCTTTTAGTGACGGCATAAACTCCATCCAGAATTCAGGATTGCTCTTAAAAGCACTGCAATATGTAAAGAGTTTTGGCGGAACGGTGATACAAATCCCGGATGATAAGACCATCGGCACAAATGGTTTGATGAATGAGGGCATCATCTCTACCCAAATGGGGTTGCCCGGTAAACCAGCGATGGCAGAAGAACTGATGGTGGCAAGGGATATTAAACTGTCGAGGTATGCCGATAGTAAGCTCCATTTTACCGGCATATCATCTCCCAAAAGCCTGGAGTATATTAAAAGGGCCAAAGAAAGCGGCATAAGGATAACCTGTTCTGTAACGCCATACCAGGTATTTTTTTGCGACGAGGACCTGCAGCAATACGATACCAACTTAAAAGTAGATCCGCCATTAAGAACCCGTGCAGACATGATGGCGATACGTAAAGCATTAAAGGACGGGACAATTGATTGCATAGCTTCCCATCACCTGCCGCAGGATTGGGATTGCAAGACCTGTGAATTTGAATACGCCAAAAGCGGGATGATCGGGCTGGAAACCATGTTTGCGGCATTAATGACGATTGGCCTGCCGGTAAATGACTTTGTACAAATGCAGGCGATAAATGCACGTGCAATATTTGGACTGGCGGTTCCGGAGATCAAAGAGGGTGCAATGGCCTCGCTTACACTGTTTACTCCGGGCGAAGAATATGTGTATGAAGAAAGTATGATAAGGTCGAAGTCGAAGAATTCAGCCTTTATCGGGAAAAAATTAAAAGGGAAAGTGATCGGGATCGTTAACAAGGGTAAAATTGAATTGAATAAAGCATGACAAATATTTCAGCAAGGAACAAAGGCCTGGTAACGGGCGCAGTAATGATCATCATTTCGGTGTGTATCTACCTGGTGAAAAAGAATTTTGATAACGGCATGCAGTATATTGTGTACTCAACTTATGTTGCAGGAATTCTATGGACATTATTTACCTTTAAAAAGCAAACGGACAATACCGCAACATTCAAGCAATATTTTTCAGAAGGATTCAAGTGTTTTATCGTGGTTACCTTATTGATGGTGATATTTACGCTGGTATTTATTTTAATGCATCCCGAACTGAAAGAACAGATGGCGGCATTCATGCGTACGGATTATGAGAAGCAGAAAGATATGACGCCGGCAGATGTTGAAAATAAAATTGAGATGGCAAAGAAAATGTTTTTACCCGGTTACCTGATGGGTGCGGTATTTTCTTACCTGGTGATCGGTACGCTGATCACCGTGGTGGGTGCCGGTTTTTTAGGTTCAAAAAAGAATAGTTGATCTTATTTTATATAACATAAAAAAATCTCCGCCCGCAGGCGGACCAGGGCATATGGATCTATCAATTGTAATACCGCTTTATAACGAAGAAGAATCACTGCCCGAGCTTGCTGCCTGGATACAAAGGGTAATGCAGCAAAATAATTTCAGCTATGAAGTGATCATGATCGATGACGGAAGCGTGGACGATTCCTGGAGCGTTGTTCAGCAGCTCCATGCCGGCAATCCAAATATAAAAGGGATAAAATTCCAGCGCAACTATGGTAAGAGCGCCGCACTTAATGAGGGTTTTAAAGCAGCACAGGGAGAGGTTATCATCACCATGGATGCGGATATGCAGGACAGCCCTGATGAGATACCCGAACTGCGCAGGATGATAATTGAAGATGGTTTTGATATGGTGAGCGGCTGGAAGAAAAAAAGATATGATAGCGTGGTCTCAAAGAATATTCCTTCAAAACTATTCAATGCGGCGGCAAGGCGGAGTTCGAAGATCAAACTCCATGACTTTAACTGCGGTTTGAAATCCTACCGGAAAAAAGTAGTAAAGAGTGTTGAGATCTATGGCGAGATGCACCGCTATATTCCCATACTGGCAAAATGGGCGGGCTTTAGAAAGATAGGTGAAAAAGTAGTGGAACACCGGGCCAGGAAGTACGGGATCACCAAATTTGGCTGGGAGCGTTTTGTAAACGGCTTTCTGGATCTTGGGTCCATCATGTTCGTGGGTAAGTTCGGCAAAAGGCCCATGCATTTTTTCGGTTTATGGGGAACCATCTGTTTTTTCCTTGGTCTTGTAATATTTATATACCTTACCATCTCCAAATTCTTTTTTGATGTATCAGGATTGACACAACGGCCCCTTTTCTTTTTCACCATATTGCTTATGATCATTGGTACGCAATTGTTCCTCGCAGGATTCATAGGAGAACTGATAGCACGTAATTCTCCGGAACGTAATAATTATTTGATAGAACAAAAAAGCGGCTTGTAACATCAGAAAGCTGCAAGGGATGAGCCACAAGGGAGAAGCATACAAACTTTAGGTACTATCCTGAATAGCATGAAATTCAAAGTTTAAGACTTACCTCCTTGGGGCTTGAAGCTTGTGGCTTATCTTGCGCCCTAATGAAATAAATCAAAATAACCTTCATTTTGTCATCAACGTTCACAAAAAGGATCATCATCATCGGCCCTGCCCATCCTCTGCGTGGCGGTGGCATCACAACTTTCAATGAGCGGCTTGCAAAGCAGTTTGCTGATGAAGGCCACCAAACAACTATTTACTCCTTCTCTTTACAATACCCCGGATTTTTATTCCCGGGCACGAGCCAGTTTACAGACGCTCCCGCACCTGCGGGAATTGATATCCGTAGCCGCATCAACTCTGTAAATCCATTGAACTGGCTGAACGTTGGTAAGGAAATAAAAAAAATGCAACCCGACATTGTTGTAGTAAGGTACTGGATACCTTTGATGGGCCCATGCCTGGGAACCATACTCCGCGTCATTAAAAAAAATAAACACAGCAGGATCATCTGTATTGCCGATAATATTGTGCCACATGAAAAACGTATTGGCGACAAATGGTTTACCCGATATTTCATCAAACCCGTTGATGCATTCATCATCATGAGTGAAAAAGTGATGCATGACCTTCGCTCCTTTACAAAAGATAAGCCGGCGAAGCTTGTTCCCCACCCTTTGTATGATAATTTTGGAGAGAAGATATCGAAAGAAGAAGCGAGGAAGCAATTAAACATTAAAAATGAAGAATTAATAATTCTGTTCTTTGGCTTCATCCGTAAATATAAAGGATTGGATATTTTATTTGAAGCGATGAAGATACTTAATGAACGCAACCCAATTCCCAATTCCCAATTCCCGATCCCCAAATTATTGGTTGCGGGCGAATTTTACGAGGACAGAAAATCTTATGACGAACAAATAAATAAACTGGGTATAAAAGACAACCTGATCCTGCACACTGATTTTATTCCCGGCAACGAAGTAAAGAATTATATGTGTGCTGCAGACCTGGTCATACAACCCTATCGCAATGCAACACAAAGCGGCGTAACACCATTGGCATATCATTTTGAAATTCCCATGATCGTGACTAATGTTGGAGGACTGCCGGCAATGGTGCCTGATAACAAGGTTGGCCTGGTGGCAGAACCAACGGCAGCATCACTTGCAGAAAAGATCATTGCTTACTTCGATAAAGGTGAAGCCCATTTTCTTCCCCATTTAATTGAAGAAAAGAAAAAACTTAGCTGGACAAAAATTGTAGAAAGCATCCTTGAAGTTGCCAATAGTAAGTAAATTGCCAAAACTGCCACGAAGTACATGAAGGATACACAAAGTTTCACGAAGACTTTTCACAGGATTTTATACACTTTGGTTCTTTGTGGTTCAAAGATCATGGTAAATCATTCAACCAAATAAATCATAGTTCAGACGATGATCTACAGAAGTAAAGCGCCCTTACGTATTGGTCTTGCCGGTGGTGGTACAGATGTAAGTCCTTACAGCGATCAATATGGCGGTATCATTTTGAATACGACGATCTCCCTTTCCGCATATGCAACCATTGAACCCACCAGTGACAATAGGATCATCATCACTGCAATGGATCGCAATGAAGAGCAGCAATACGATCTCCTCCCCAATTTACCGATCGACGGAACCCTTGATCTTTTAAAAGCAGTTTATAACCGTATCCAAAAGGATCATGCAATGCCCCTGCAGGCATTTCGCTTATCTACTTTTGTAGATGCCCCTGCGGGTTCAGGATTGGGAACATCATCAACGCTTGTTGTGGCCGTTCTTGGTGCATTCATGGAAATGCTCAGGCTTCCTTTTGATGAATACAAAATAGCAGCTTATGCATACGATATTGAGCGAAATGACCTGCAACTGGCCGGTGGCAAACAAGACCAGTATGCTGCAACTTTTGGTGGCGTCAACTTCATGGAATTTTCAGGCGCTGATAAAGTGATAGTGAATCCCCTGCGCATCAAACCGGAGTACCTGCAAGAGCTGGAAAATAATCTTGTATTATATTTTACATCTACTTCAAGAGAGAGCGCTACGATAATAAAAGAGCAGGTAAAAAATGTAAACGAAAAAAATGAGAAAAGTATTGAAGCCATGCATCAACTGAAAGAGCAGGCCAAAATGATGAAGGAAGCTTTATTGCAGGGAAAGCTTGATGAGATAGGCCTGATACTGGATTATGGGTTTGAACAGAAGAAGCATATGGCAGCCAATATCAGCAACAGTGGTATAGAAGAAGTGTATGCCGCAGCAAAAAAGGCCGGTGCAACCGGTGGTAAGATAAGCGGCGCAGGTGGTGGTGGCTTTATGATATTCTATTGCCCCGTCAATACACGTCATGCCGTTATCAAAACATTGAATACTTTTGGGGGCGAAGTAAAAGACTATTCCTTTACAAATCATGGTTTAACGACCTGGAGCATTTAAATTATTAATTATGGACCAGATAAAAGATATCGTTCAGTCTTCCATTCGTGTAAAACAGGATGTACTGGAAAACGAAGCATTACTCAAAACAGTTAAAGATTGTATTGCTGTTATTGTAAAGGCGTTTAAAAACGGCAACAAAGTTTTGTTTTGCGGTAATGGGGGAAGTGCAGCAGATGCGCAGCACCTTGCTGCAGAATTCAGCGGAAGGTTTTATACAGACAGGGACGCACTCCCATCCGAAGCACTGCATTGTAACAGTTCTTATATGACGGCTGTGGCAAATGACTACAGTTATGATGTTGTGTATTCACGCCTTGTAAAAGGTTTGGGTAACAAAGGCGATGTATTAGTTGGACTAAGCACTTCCGGTAACAGCGCAAATATTTACAACGCTTTTGAAGTGGCTAAAGAAAAAGGTATGATCACCATTGCTTTTACAGGCCTTACGGGAGGAACTTTAAAATCGCTTTCCGATTATTTAATTAATGTTCCATCTACAGATACACCAAGGATACAGGAAAGTCATATTTTACTGGGACACATTATTTGCCAGTTGGTGGAAGCAGAATATTTTACCCCCTCCGCCCCCTGAAGGGGAACCTTGAGTCTAATGATTTAAAACATCACTTATCATAAACTGCTTTTATAAATGAGTACCCCTCAAGATAGTGAACTCCAAAGCTCCCCCTTTAGGTTCCCTGATAAGGGAAAGAACGAAGTTCGGGGGGGGCAAGCCATCATTTTAGCCGGCGGCCTAGGCACACGCTTACGCTCCGTAGTCCCTTACATGCCCAAATGCATGGCACCTGTGGCTGGTAAACCGTTTTTATATTTTGTTATCGAGCATCTTAAAAACCAGGGCGTAGATAAATTCATTTTTTCACTTGGTTATAAACACGAAATGATAGAAGAGTGGCTGCATGAGCAATACCCTGACTTGCAGGTACAAACTTCCGTGGAGGATGAACCGCTGGGCACGGGTGGCGCCATTAAGCTGGGCTGTACACTGGCAACAGAAAAGAATGTTTTGATATTGAATGGCGATACCCTTTTTAAGATCAATACGGCCAAACTTCTTGACTTCCACGAAAAATCCGGTGCAGATTGTACGCTTTCTTTAAAACCCATGCATAATTTTGACAGGTATGGTGTAGTGGAGATCAGCAAGGATCATTCCATTGCTTCATTCAAAGAAAAGCAGCAATATGAAAAAGGACTCATCAATGGTGGCGTGTATGTATTGAAGAAAAATTATTTTTTAAAAGAACAACTACCCCGTAAATTCTCTTTTGAAAATGATTACCTGGAAAAATATTTTGAGAAAAGAAGAATGTATGCTGTTGTGCAGGATGAATATTTTATCGACATCGGGATACCGGAGGATTATGAAAGGGCGCAACAAGAATTAAAAATTGAGAATTAAAAATTAAGAATTGGACTTTAGTAAGTAAAGCAGTCTATAGCTTTTACCTGGGTTAATTCGTGTAATTCGTATCAATTCGTGTAATAAGATGATCAACCTTAATAAAATTGACAAGACCTGGACATTATTCCTCGACCGTGATGGGGTAATAAACCATGAAAAGCACCAGGACTATGTTCATACCTGGGAAGAGTTCAATTTTTATGATGGTGTGAAAGAAGCAATTGCCGTCTTTGCAAAAAAATTCAGGCGAATCATTGTTGTTACCAATCAAAAAGGAATCGGCAAGGGTGTTACCAAACTGGAAGACCTGTACCTGATCCATAAAAATATGCTCGCTGCAATAGAACAGGAAGGCGGACGCATCGACGGGATCTATTTTTGTCCCGACCTGGAAGAAGCAAGCCCTAACCGAAAACCCAACCCCGGCATGGGTTTACAGGCAGTGAAGGATTTTGATGACATCGATCTTTCCAAAGCCATCATTATTGGCAATACCTTAAGTGATATGCAGTTTGGCCGCAACCTTGGCATAAAGACCGTTTTCCTTCCCACCACGAGGCCCGAGGTTGACCTTGCTGATAACCGCATCGACGCGGTATATGAGTCACTGGCATCCTTCGCAAAAGACCTGGAGCATAAACAATAACCAGGTTTCCTGGTTACTATGTGGTTCAAAATCTTAAGTTAAATTTTATAGAACCAATAATTTTACAACCAACGTGTTAAAGGAATGGCTAATTTTATCGCATGAATAAACTGTTGGGCTCAGTCATTTTATTTTTTTTCATCAACCTCGCTAATGCACAATTCCCCGGTGCAGACCTGAAAGCCCTGCAGAAAAAAGAAGATTCCTTAAAATCATATTCCTATAAGATCATACAGGGGATAAATGCTGATGACCGTTTTCTTGCCGACAGCGTCTTCACACGCATGCTGGTAAGGGCATTAAGAACACCAAACTCATTTCATTACCCTTTTGACTCACTTGCAACCGTTTCCCGTTTATATGCGCCGGATAGCGCCTTCCGCATCTTTACCTGGCAGCTTGTTATCAATGATAACATAATAAGGCAGCACGGTGCCATACAGATGAAGACCTGGGACGGCTCATTGAAATTGTACCCGCTCATCGACAAATCAGATGTTACTACCAATCTTGCCGATACCATCGGTAATCACCTGGGCTGGATAGGCGCCATTTATTACAAGATCATTTTAAAAAAGAGTAGTAACCAGAATTATTATACCCTGCTCGGTTATGATGAGAACAATATCAACAGCAGCCGTAAGGTCATAGAGGTACTGAGCTTTCTTAACGGTGAGCCAACTTTCGGCGGCCGCTTCTTCAGCTATGAGGAGGACACTGTTTTTAAAACATCGCAGAGCCGGTACCTGATGGAATATAAAAAAATGGCGGGGCCAAAACTGAATTATGATGCTGATCTTGATATCATCATTGTAGAGCACCTCGTATCAGAATCCAACGAGCCCAAAAAGAAATGGACCCTCGTTGGTGATGGCGACTATGAAGGTTTCAAATGGAAGAACGGGAAATGGATCCATATCGAAAAGATATTTAATTATGTTACCCCGCAGGGCCAGGAACCCGTGCCGAACCCCATACGGAATATTGATGGCAATATTGATGAGAACAAATTGAAGGGCGCTGAAATGGAGGATCCCAAAAAACCGGGGAAGCCGCCTGTGAAGAAAAAAGGAAATGGATAGTCAGCGCTGAGACCAGTTACTACTTTTCTTGCAATACAAATTAACGATACCAGAACCCTGCCGGCAAAGTTGGGATGATATGATACCCAATGATGGAGGACGCTATTGTAACAGCTGTGCCAAAACTGTTATCGATTTTACCCTGATGGAGGATAAAGAGGTTCAGGATTTTTTTCTTGCTCAAAATAATCAACCTGTTTGCGGAAGATTTAAAAATAACCAGCTTCACCGGATAGTTATTGATCTGCCTTCAAATATTTTGCAGGTGAAGATGCCGGTATGGATGAGATTCATGGTTGCCTGCCTGGTCATACTTGGTCTCAGTATCTTTCCTTTTGAAACAACTATAGCCGGAAAAGCCCACACAGGAACATCAATCTACCAAGGTGAGCCTATCCAGGTAAAAAAAGGGAAGAAACCTGGTAAACAAAAAAAGAAAAAAAGAAAGAAGAAGAAAAAATTGCCCGATTTTGAGCTTTTTGAGGGCATGGTATTGGGTAATGTGTGGGGGCCATCTGAACTACCAATTAATATATCAAATCCACTTCTTTCAATAACCGACGGAACCAATGCGTATCCTTTAAAGAATAATGTAAGAGGGAAAACTCCAGGTCCCTTTGAAGAACCACCAGTTCCTATACCATTCATTCCTTCGAAATTTATTTTACCGGCAATCCTTGTAAGAAGGAAAAGGAAAGACTAAGCCATAGATTAACAATGCCTGGGCATTTTAGAAAGAAAGTTTTCTGAAAAGCAGATCCGGAAGATTGTGATACGAAGACTGCTATTAATCTACACTATATAATCCCCCAGGTCAACAACCTCTCCCTCTCCCATTTTAAATATTTCCATACCCTTTACATCCACGTCGTTGATCACTTTGCTTTGAAAGATGAGCGCTTCGCCATTGTACAAAGCAAAATAAAGATCGGGTACTGATTCGGGATTGAGAAAATCCTTAAAGGCTGATTGGCGGAATGATACTTTGGCTGTACCATTTTCATCCAGTGGACTTTTACCCAGGTAATCGTCTTCCATAAAATCCTTTTCAAACAGACGGAATTCATAATCGCTGCCGGTTAAAGCGGTTTCCGTGCCTTTGCTAATGAAGCGGGCAGTTACTGTAATGTTCATGTCGGGATTTAAAGAGAGATCAGCCATGGGTTGTTTTTATTTTAAAATTACGGTATTAAAAGAATTTCTCCGTGTTCTTTGTGTTGTATCCTCTTTGTGTCTCCGTGGTAAAAGAAAAAATTTAACCACGGAGACACGAAGACTTTACACAGAGAGCACTAAGAATACATTTTAAGTTGCGTCATCCTCATTTTTTGCATCACAAATCCAAAAGTATTTTTAACGATACCTGCCCCATACCTGCAACTGCGGCTGAAATTAATGGAAGACGCCTCTGCAAAATATTTTGCGGGACATGATATCTCCCCTATCGCATACTTTTTATAAATGATCTGCAGCAATACCTGGTTGTCAAAAACAAAGTCATCGGAATTGGCCATAAAATTGATGTCACGCAACACCGCTGCGGAATAAGCCCGGTAACCGGTATGGTATTCAGATAACTTTTGGTTAAGCAGCACATTCTGGAAAAACGTAAGGCAGCGGTTAAAAAAATACTTGTAAACGGGCATGCCATTCTCTATAGCACCCTTACCTAAAATGCGGCTGCCGATAACCACGGGGTAAACATCTTCAGCAATCAGGCTGGCCATGGAAGGAATTAACCTGGGGTTATACTGGTAATCGGGGTGCAGCATGATGATGATGTCTGCATTAAGATCCAGCGCCTTTGTATAACAGGTCTTCTGGTTGGCGCCGTAGCCCTTATTATTGTCGTGGGAGATGATGTGTTTGATGTTCAGCGCAGCCGCTACGTCCAGCGTTCTGTCTGTACTGGCATCATCAACCAATATCACTTCATCCACGATACCAAAGGGAATATCGGCATAGGTTTGCTCCAAAGTTTTAGCCGCATTATATGCCGGCATCACCACCACGATCTTTTTTCCTTTGAGCATGGGTGCAAAAATAGGGGTTGAATATCGAACAAGGAACAAGGAATCATGAATGTTGAATGGAAGCACTTCCCTGTTCGAGATTCCTTGTTCCTTGTTCATTATTCTATCCTCACATAACAGTTATCCCTGATTTGTTCAAAAAAGAAACAAACCTCCGCAATTGATTTAGATGCAACCAAATAGAAGGAAAGGCAGTCTATACGGGCAAGTTCAGGCAGTAAGCACAACCCTAATAAGTATAACTATGCGCACAGAAGAATCCCTTTTAGAAGAATTTCAAATATTGGCGGGTAATATATTGGCGGAATACAAATTAAAGTACCATCGGGCACTTAAAAAAGATCCGGCACTTAGTCCCAATGATTTCCTCAGCTCAGTATCTAAGGAATTTCGTGAAAAATTAGCGGGAACAGCGACGAACATGCTTCAAAAGTTAATTGAGCCTGACCTGGACCTTGTATTCAGTTTCAAGAAAATAAACACAGAATCAGCGGAGAGCTTTAAGGCTGCGATCCTAAACGGAGATGCCCGATCTTCTTCATCTGTTGCCAATTGAGAATTGAGTATTGAACATTTTCCTGTGTTCCTTAATCATTTAGCTTTAGTACAGCTAAAAACGCTTCCTGCGGAACTTCCACGTTGCCTATCTGCTTCATGCGCTTCTTACCTTCTTTCTGTTTTTCCAAAAGCTTACGCTTACGGCTTATATCACCACCATAACATTTTGCGGTAACGTCCTTGCGCATAGCACTGATGTTCTCACGTGCTACCACTTTGGCGCCAATGGCAGCCTGTATCGCTATCTGGAACTGCTGCCTGGGTAGCAGCTCTTTTAATTTTTCACAAAGCTTGCGACCAAATTCATGTGCCCTTCCCCGGTGTATCAATGCACTTAAGGCATCCACTTTTTCATTGTTCAATAAAATATCCATCTTTACGATGTCACTCGGGCGGTATTCCAGCGGGTGATAATCGAAGGAGGCATAACCGCGTGTGATGCTTTTTAATTTATCGTAAAAGTCAAAAACAATTTCGGTCAATGGCATTTCAAAACTAAGTTCCACACGGGTTGGCGTTAAGTAATGCTGGTGTGTGAGAATGCCGCGTTTGGTTATGCAAAGCGTCATGATATTACCGATGTATTCCGGCTTGGTAATGATCTGCGCCTTGATGAATGGTTCATCTATATGATCGATCCTGGTAGGATCAGGCATTTCTGTAGGATTGTTGATCTTCATCACTTCAGCCTTATTGGTGGTGGCAATAAAGCTTACGTTTGGTACGGTGGTTATCACCGTCTGGTTGAACTCTCTTTCCAAACGCTCCTGTATGATTTCCATGTGCAGCATTCCTAAGAAGCCGCAGCGGAAACCAAAACCCAGGGCCTGTGATGTTTCCAGTTCGAAAGTAAGTGAGGCATCATTTAACTGCAGTTTATCCATGCAGTCACGCAATTCTTCGAACGCATCTGTCTCCACGGGAAAGATACCGGCAAATACCATCGGTTTTACATCCTCAAAACCCTGGATGGCTTCTGAAGAACCGTTGACAGTTGTTGTAATGGTATCCCCTACTTTTACCTCCCTGGCATTCTTGATACCCGTAATGATATAGCCCACGTCTCCTGCCCCAACCTCGTTCCTCGGACTCATACCAAATTTCAGGATACCCACTTCATCTGCGCCATATTCCAGGCCGGTATTACTGAACTTGATCTTATCGTTCTTCTTAAGTGTTCCGTTAAAAATGCGGTAGTAAACAATGATACCGCGGAAACTATTGTACACGCTGTCAAATATCAATGCCTGTAACGGCGCTTCGGGGTCGCCGGCTGGCGCCGGTATGCGGTCGATGATGGCGGTGAGTATCTCTTCAATGCCGATGCCGCTCTTGCCGCTGGCTAAAAGAATGTCTTCAGGCTTGCAGCCGATGAGTTCAACGATCTGGTCGGTAACTTCGGGTATCATGGCCCCGTCCATATCGATCTTATTGATGACGGGGATGATCTCTAAATTATTGTCAATAGCGAGGTATAAGTTACTGATGGTCTGGGCCTGTATGCCCTGGCTGGCATCTACTAAAAGGAGCGCACCTTCGCATGCAGCAAGGGCACGGCTCACTTCATAGCTGAAGTCAACGTGGCCGGGTGTATCAATGAGGTTGAGCACATACTCAGTACCCTTCCAGTTGTAGTTTATCTGTATGGCATGACTCTTTATGGTGATGCCCTTTTCCCTTTCCAGGTCCATATCATCCAATACCTGTGCCTGCATATCCCTTTCTCCAATGGTATGGGTAAATTCCAAAAGACGGTCGGCAAGGGTGGATTTTCCGTGGTCAATATGGGCAATGATGCAAAAATTGCGAATGTTCTTCATGTACTGCTGTTCCTCTTTTTGAGGGGGCGAAGTTAGCTTAAAATGGCGGATTTTGAGCAGCGGAATTGTTATCGTTTAGCTTCATTGGGGAGAGGCACGACGAAACCATCTCCTACCGAGTTTGTCTGAACCATGACCAGGCAGATTAACATGATTTTTATGATTGTTAGATGTTTACAAACCTTAGAAAACGCTTGCAGTTGCATATAGGAAGAAGCTGCGTATATTTAAGAGTTGCCTGCTATGTTAGGAGCACCCTACGCATTGACAGAGTTTGACCGACACATATTCTAATTTCGCAGACAGCGGGGAAGCCGAAAACCGACAAGAGTAGGCATAACTTTAAACCAAAACATAATGGCAAACTTTTATTGTAAATGGTGTGGCAGTAAGTATTCAAGCGTATCCAGCTTGACAGCAAGTTCTTGCTCAAAAAATCCCGAAGGTAATAGACACGCCTTGTATGAAGGCAGCGAAAAAACACAATATACTTGCAAGTGTTGTGGAAGCAAATATTCAAGTATTTCAAGTTTGACAGCAAGCTCTTGTTCCAAAAGCCCAACAAAAAGACATCAGCCAGCAATGTAAAATTATTAAAAGCATAGGCGGCTTCGCCGCCCTATGCTTTTCTTTCTAAATCAAGTAACCAAAATTAAATGACCGAACCCAGTACTAATACTGCTCAAAGTATTCAACAGCTTTTTAAAAATTCGGATAACATTAGAATTCCTGCATATCAACGAGCATATAGTTGGGAAGACAAACAGTGTTCTCAATTTCTTGAAGACCTTTTGGAACAGAAAGGGAAAAAATATTATTTAGGACAATTCCTTTTTGAAAAAGACGGTAATACATTATTCATTATAGACGGTCAACAAAGATTGACAACTACAATCTTGTTCCTTTCTGCCGTTGCAAAAATCCGTAACTCAAAAGCCGAAAGCATTGACAGTATTAGAGAAACTTACTTGACGGACGTTTTTAAAACCATTGATGACGACCAAGTGATTTTTAAAAAGGTTACTCAAAAGCATCTTGTTTCTGCAATTGACGATACCGAAACAATTTCACAAAAGAGAATAATTGAAGCTTTCAGCTATTTTGAAAGTGAGTTGAAAGAATTAGACGGCGACAGCTTAAGCCAAATTCAAGAAACATTAGAGAACGCTGTAATTAGCACCTTCTTCATTTCAAATAAAATTGAAGCGACACAGGTTTTTGAATATCAAAATAACCGAGGAAAAGAACTTTCACGTTTTGAAGTTATCAAGGCTTATTTAATGCACCAAGTTTATATTCAAAGTACAGACTTTAATCAAGCTAGTAATGACATTGCTGAAATTCAAAGCACCATTTCAAAAACTTACAGATACATTGAAGCGGTTGAAGGTTACTTTTCAGAAAACGAACTCTTAGATAATTACTGCAACTTGTTCTTTAATATTGGCGGAACCATAGAAGCAATTAAAGAACGATTGACGAAAGAACAGAATAAAACGACCTGGATAAAATTATTCTTTGAAAATTTTGTAGAGCTTACTCATAGTGCAAAAAGTATTGTAAGCAATAAAAGCCAATCAGAAATCACCAATCTTTTCTTTGTAGGCAATGAAGCAAACTGGAAACTGGTTTTACTTACGCTTTTTTATAAAGGCGAGGTTTCGGGCGACACTTTTAAAAAAATACTGAAACTTTTAGAAGTCCTTTGCTTCAAACTTAAATTAGGAGATTTTAGAAGTGACAATTTGCCTTCGTTCGCAAACAAATATTTTAAAAACAAAGACGGCTACAGTATTGAAAGTCTGTACAAAGAAATAAAAGTTGCGACAGAATTTGGTTTTCAATGGTATTGGAACAACAACGATTATTTCAAAAATATCATTCCCAACTATTTTGACACCAACACAAACCACTACAACAGAAACACAATCAAATTTATATTGTGGCAGTATGAAAACAACAAAAGGATTGAGAACCGTTCGGGTGCATTGTTAGACAAAGACCTTTACAACAATTACACTATTGAACACATCAAACCACAAAATCCGACAAACGAAGTTTATACGGAAGATTTCAAAAAAAATTACTTACAAAAAGTAGGCAATTTGGCTTTATTGACACAAAGTCAAAATAGTAAGTTTGGCAACAAATCGTTTAACAAAAAAAGCGAATTGTTTCAAGATACAGCACTTTCAAGCTATACTGAAATCAGAGAAAAAACACAATGGACAGAAATTGAAATTGACGAACGACACAACAAAATTGCAACGTTCGCAAAACGGTATCTCGACATTTCAAATTTGTAGTCTCTACGGACAACACAGCAGGCAACAAAAGGTTTGCCGCAAGGCTGGCGGACGTAATAACAATCGGCAGTTGTACTACTATCAGCGAATATCGGGCTTGACCGAATTCTATTTGGCTTTTAGTTGTTAACTTCAACTTCAGTTTTTCAATCGGCTTCAGTTGCCGGGCGGACACAGCAACAATTCCAGCCCTGCGGCAAGCCTCGAACGTCGGCTGCAAGCTTAAACGACATTACTATGAAAAAAAACATTTTAACTAAAATACTTACACATTCTAAAAAGACGAAGACTATCCTTAGTGCCAGAAGATACAATGAAGATGACACTCATTATGTTGGTTATATTGTAGACTTTAATGACACAGTGTTTATAATGCAACAGGTTTCAACATATGGACTTCACGATGGACTTTTAATTGAGACTTTCGACAACATTGAAACATTTGAAATGGACGAGTACGAGAAATCTTATCAATATCTTTTTGACAATGCAGACAAAATAACAAAGCAGACCGTCAACAAATTGACATTACCTAAGGGCGACAAATGGAAATATGATTTGCTCAAAACATTGTTTGCTGAAAAAAAAATTATAACACTACAGTTGAGTAGCGACAATATTATTGTAACTGGACTTATAAATGATTTTGACGAGACACATTTACAACTTAATTTAATTAGTCCGATTGGCATAGACCAAGGAAAAGTAATTTATAAATTGACAGACATTTCAGCGTTTACAATTGACGAATTAGAAAGTAGAAAACGAAAAACATTTAATGACTGGCGACAAAAAGCCTGACAGCCAACATGCGGTTTGGCAATATGGTGGCAGGACGTTGTTAGCTTCGGCATTTTATCGCTATCTGCAGCAGTTTCGGCGGACGTAATTCTGTTGAGCTTTTAGTTTTTATCTTGTACTTTTAAATCTTTATTGGGCAGCAGTTCCGGGCTGGACATTCAATGAATTCCATACCTGCAGCAATACCTGTTCGTTGGCGGTTATTGTAAGCGTGGCAACCCTTAATATTCAAGTGACATTAGGCATTATTTTCTATCTTCATAAAAATTATGGCACGACTGCATAATTAGTAATCAAATAAAAACAGAAAGAAATGAAAAACCAACAAATAAGCTTAGCCAGTATTTTTACAATTATCATATTTTTTACACTCATTTGCATGCCTGATGGTGTATTAGCCCAAACTATAAAAATTGGTAAGCAAACCTGGGAGACCAAGAACCTTAATGTATCTAAATTTCGAAATGGTGATCCTATAATGGAAGCAAATACAGAGGAAGAATGGGAAAACGCGAACAAAGCAGAAAAACCTGCCTGGTGTTATTATCTTAATTCCACTCGGAATGGAGCATTTTTCGGAAAGCTATACAACTGGTTTGCAGTACATGATTCACGTGGGCTAGCCCCTGCGGGATGGCATATTCCCAGTGATAAAGAATGGGTTCGACTGACGAATTTTCTTGGGGGAGAAAAGGTTGCCGGCGGCAAAATGAAGTCAACGGAGTCCTGGGTGGAAAATGGAAATGGTACAAACGAAAGTGGGTTTACAGGTCTTGCTGGTGGCTTGTGTTATGAGCACGGTACATTCGACGGTGGTAGCAGTTTCACCTACTGGTGGAGTTCTACTGAAATTGATAAGTCACAAGCCATGTCCCTTCGCCTGGGCTATGACTCGGATGAAATTAATCATTCAGAACGGGAAAAGAGGAATGGGTACTATGTTCGTTGCCTCAAAAATTAATACATTGAATCAATACCTATTTATTAAGTTTCGTAAACCTGTAACTTAATTTCATGACAATATAGTAACAGAGCAGGAGACTGCCGATTTTTTTAAATAGGAAAAATATTTGTCCGTTATTAGCATTCATTGGCTGAGAAAAGCAAAATGAAGTAATATCTTATTTCATAACAATAAACAAAGAATAGGATTACTAAAACAACAACCGCTAACATGGTATTGGCAATGGTAATCACACACTCTAATGAAACGTACAGTTTTTTATATTTTTTGTGCAATCACGTTATTCAGCTGTGAGAATTCATATGGACAGAATTCTAAGTTAACTACATACAAGTCATATTTTGACAATCAACTTAAAGGCTGGACAAAAGCCTTTAATAAGTTTACACTTTCGTCTTTCAAAAAAGAGGAATCGGTTGCATTTGAAGATTTTGACTATATGGACACCATAGATGTAAAAGAATTCTATTCCATTTATAAACCAGCTTTGACCTTCTCAAAGGACAGAAATCAATTCATAGATATATATAGTTATTGGCTAAATCTGGATAAAGAGGGAAAAACGATAGTTTCCCGCGGTGGAGAACCTGACCAGGCAATTACTCTTTGTAATTTTAAAACAAAGAAATGGGCACGAATTCTTTTTCGAGGTACCACAGAAAGAATTCAGGATGTTTTTTGGGTAACAAATTCAAAGTTTATACTTGGTGGCATTCGAGAAAATAAATCTCCAGTAATCTATTTAGGTGATACAAATAGTAGAACATTTGAAAGCTTTGTATCGGCAGATATTAGATCTGTTCGAAAAAAAGGCAGTGACTACAACTCACCAAAACTGCTAAGATTAAAAATAAAAGAGTTGTAACCACTACAGCTAACATAGGATGGGTTTGCCGCAATTTGGCCATGATCCTCGTAACTTCAGCAGCCTTTTACAATTGATCTGGACAATTGGTCTTTTTTACAAAAGACTGGACGAATAAATGGGATGGTACTTTCAAAGGTCAACAGGAATCTCCAGGCATATACGTATGGACGCTTTTGTATGTGGACGAAAACAACAAAAAAGTAGCGACTAAAGGAACAACCATACTTTTAAGATAATAGTAAAGTCGGGAAAGTAAAGAATTGAATTGTTTGGTACTCAAAAAAAATCGTGCTGAAAACAATAGCCATTGCCGATCCTCGTCATGTGCTTACACCGGTTTCCGACCATCAGCCTGAATAATCTTACCCCAGGAGCCTATTCTCTGACCAGGGAGAATTTAATTAAATCTTCCCCGGGCCGAAGTATCAATTCCTTAATATCCAGGTTGTATGAATGGCATCTATTTTGTCTTTTAAAACTAAAAGAAATAAAATGTTCTATATTATTATTATCGCCGTATCCATCATTACAATTGTACCCGTTATTATATATGCTTTGGTAAGCGGAAGGGAAAAAGCAAAACGGGTAAGGGTTTCAGAAGAAGGTTATGAAACAGCATACGATATACTTTTTCCTAAAAGGAAGACAAAGAAATACCGTGTTGCTTAATAATGGCTGGTAAGGGGTGTAGAAAATTCCCCCATGGGGAGGTTATTTTTACCCCACCTGTTTTTTGTTCCAATTCTTCATCCTTCACTGGTAGAGTGTCCCCATTACTATCAGCAAAATCAATTAGCCGGAAAGGCATTTACTCATTTCTTTGGTTATATTTATATTCGATCAAACCAGGAAAATGAAATACTTATTGCTAATAGCTATAGTCTCATCAACAATTATTTCCTGTAACAATAAAGCAGGTTACGAAACCATCATACGCAATGGAAAGATTTATGACGGCAATGGCGGAGCTCCTTATTTAGCAGATATCGCTATAAATGCTGATACCATAGCATTCATAGGCGATCTGAAAAATGCAACAGCAAAAAATGATATTGACGCAAAAGGAATGGCCATTTCCCCGGGTTTTATCAACATGTTAAGTTGGGCAGTTGAATCATTGATCGAAGACGGGCGTTCACAAAGCGATATAAGGCAGGGCGTAACGCTGGAGGTAATGGGTGAAGGTTCCAGTATGGGCCCGTTGAATGCGAAGATGAAAAAGCAAATGCAGGACGGCCAGTCGGAT
>DATHEH010000162.1:0-2591 GCA_035318685.1 Ferruginibacter sp. | reverse complement strand
CCTTGCAGCAACAGTTGCCGGTGGTCCGTTACCTGTAACCTTTGAAGGATTTGTTGCCCGGAAAAATACAGATGGACGTTTAAACCTTTTATGGGATGTAGGTACGGAGGTAAATGTAAAAGGTTATTATGTGGAAAGCAGCACAAACGGGGTTGACTTTACAAATCTTGGCTATGTGACTGCTACAGGGAAAGATATCTACAGCATGGATCATGATGGAAAACTTATGCAGAACACATTCTTCAGGGTAAAAAGCGTGGACTTTGACGGTAAGACAAAATACACACCCATTATAAGAGTTAATGGAAATGAAACTTTGGGTGGATATATACAAATGTACCCTATGCCGGCAAAAAACCAGGTGACCGTACAGCATGACCCTGCAATGGAAAATACGATTATCAGCATATTAAGCCCGGAAGGAAAAATATTGCAAAGTAAAGTTGTGGTTCCAGGTTCATATCAAACACAACTTAATATAGAAAGACTTGCTGCCGGGTTATACATTGTAAGGTATGCCGATGGTAAAGGAGACCTTAAAACCTTAAAACTCGTCAAGAACTAAAATAGTCGTTTTATAATTCAAAAATAGCCCCCCTGATGAGTGGGGCTATTTATTTTATGTGGTTTTGAAATTAAGCTTTATCCAGTCCTTAAGAGCAGTAAGGTTTGGATATTCTTTTTTAAATGCCTGCAAGTCTTTCACAAACACAGCATCATGCTCATTTAACCATTTGAACATGGTATGAAGTCTTTTTCCCATTATGAGCCTGGTGATGAACATGGGTAAGTTCTGGTAATTTATTTCTTTTCCCATGGCTTCGGAAAAAACGGAAGCAACCGCTTTCATATCCATTTCTTCAGCGGCCATAGTTATAGTCCTGTTCAAATACCTGCCGGGGTTCATGAATATTTCAGCACTGGTTTTTCCAACATCCCTTGCGCTGATGAATTGCTGCATAACCTCTTTCTTTACCGGGGAGGCAAGTTTACCTTTTAGTATCCTGCTTTTTACCTGGGGTAACAAAAAATTCTCATAAAAAGATACGGGCCTGATGATGGTATAAGGCAGGCCGCTGGCTTTTAGATGGTCTTCGATCCTTGATTTGCTTTCCCAATGTGGAATACCTGTGCCCAGGTCGGCGCCGATAACAGAGGAGTATATAAAATGCTTAACACCGTATTCTTTTGCCAGGTTAACCAGGCTGATACCCTGGTTGATCTCTTTTTCGGTACCGTTCACAAAAGTTAGTACGCAAAATATTCCATCAACATCTTTAAGCTGGTCGCGGTAGCTGCTGTTGTTGTTAAGGTCAGCCTGTACAACGGTAGCATTTAAATTCTTTAAATTTTGTGCAGCGGCAGAAGAAGGATCCCGCGTGATGGCCTTTACGCTAAATCCGTTATCAAGTAAAGTTTTTACAGCAGCGCTTCCCTGGTTGCCTGTTGCGCCTGTTACCAAAATTGTTTTAGAATTTTGCATAAGCGTTTGATATTAAGTATCGCAACGGTTGATCAGGCATCGGCGCGTGTATGAATAGAAGGATGAAAATTTAATTCCCGATCACCTCATACTTACTTAGCTCGGTAAAATATTTATGGAAATAAGGGATCGTTTCTATTCCTTTATAAAAATTAGCAAGGTCAAACTTTTCATTAGGGCTGTGCAGGTTGTCGCTGTCAAGTCCAAATCCCATCAGTACTATTTTAATGCCCAGTTCCTTTTCAAATAAAGAACAAATCGGTATACTTCCCCCGCCACGTACCGGTATCGGCGCTTTACCAAAGGTAGCTTCTATAGCTTTTGCAGCGGCTTTGTAAGCATTGCTGTCAATGGGCGTAACATAAGGTTCACCGCCATGATGCAATGTAGCTTTTACGGTTACCGATGGCGGGGCGATCTTTTCCAGGTGGCTGATCAACAGTTCAGCGATCTTCCCAGAGTTTTGGTCAGGTACAAGTCTTGCCGAAATTTTAGCAAATGCCTTTGAGGGCAGAACTGTCTTTGCGCCTTCACCGATATACCCTCCCCAGATGCCATTCAGCTCCAGTGTTGGACGAATACCTGTTCTTTCATTCGTACTGTATCCTTTTTCGCCCCATAATTTTTTTATGCCAAGGTCTTTTTTATAATCTTTTTCTTTGAACGGTGCTTCTGCCATTAATTTTCTTTCCGCATCAGATGATTCGATCACGTCATCATAAAAACCAGGTATGGTAATGCGGTTCTTCTTATCATGCAGTGAAGCGATCATTTTTGCCAGTATGGTTATGGGGTTGGCAACTGCGCCGCCATAAACCCCGCTGTGCAGGTCGCGGTTGGGACCGGTAACTTCCACTTCAATATAACTAAGGCCACGCAAGCCTATATCCAGGCTGGGCGTTTTTAAACTGATCATTGCGCTGTCGCTGATCAATACACAATCGGCTTTCAACAGTTGGGTATGTGATGCTACAAATTTTCCCAGGTTGGGAGACCCTACTTCCTCTTCGCCTTCTATGCAGAATTTTATATTGTTCTGGAGAGTGTTTGTCTGAACCAGTATTTCCAAAGCTTTTATATGCATATACACCTGTCCCTTGTCATCGCA
>DATHEH010000161.1:0-16510 GCA_035318685.1 Ferruginibacter sp. | reverse complement strand
TTTATTTTACGGAAATATATAAAATTAACGGCTATAATCAAGATATTCCTTCTGGGTCCACCCTTAGTAGAGGTTGTAGTAATGTTGCCACGAAGGATGGGGCAAATGTGGAAAAAATACAGCATCGGGAACATTATTTTTATCCCGTAAAAGAAATTAACAGCCTGAATCCACTTCAAAAAATTCTGGCACGATTTTAAAGCACTTATACTAAAACCGATAAAGATGAAAAAAAATCCGCTGCATAGCATTACCAACGCCGCCAACCAGTTCAAAGCAAGTATAAAAAGCGCCAGCCGTAAAAAAAACCCGCGTTATATATATACTGAGGAAGACCTTGGTGAAGGCCTGCTTGATGCGGGGGTCACCTATTCCTATAAGCCGGAACAACATAACTTTAAGCTGGTGCCATGGATATCTATGCTCAGGGCAAAGATATCATAAGCACTTCCATATATAAACGTTAATCCTTATTCAATGAATAAGGATTTTCTTTTGCCCTCACCCCTGCCGAAATCCTTTAATTTTGCTCCCCAAGCAAAAGATATGTCACCGGAAAACAATAAGAAATGCGTAGTTATAGGCGCAGGCGTTTCAGGCATTGCGGCCGCCATCCGCATGCGTAACAAGGGTTACGCGGTTACCGTATTTGAGGCCAACAGCTTCCCCGGCGGAAAATGCTCCACGGAGACCAATAAGGGATACCGCTTCGATATGGGTCCCTCTGTATTTACCATGCCCGCTTATGTTGACGAATTATTTGAGCTGTCCGGCAGATCTCCCCGCGATCATTTTAATTATATACCGCTTGACCCGGTCTACAAATATTTTTTCGAGGACGGTTCTGTACTGGATGCCTACCACGGCAAGGAAAAATTTGCCGAACAACTGGCTGCAAAAACAAGCGATAAAAAAGAAGACATCATCCGCTACCTTGATAAAACGGAAACGATATATGAACTTACCGAAGAGGTATTTTTAAAGAATTCATTGCACCGGCTAAAGAATTTTTTTACCTGGCCGGTATTAAAAGGTATCCTGAACTTTGGCAAGATCGGCGCATTTGATACCATGAACAGCGCCAATCAAAAAGCATTTAAAGACCCGCGGCTGGTGCAAATGATGAACCGCTATGCCACCTACAACGGCTCCAGCCCCTACCTTTCCCCTGCAACTTTAAATGTAATTGCCCACGTGGAGATCGTGAAAGGAGCTTATTATCCAGAAGGCGGCATGTACAGTATCACTTCTTCCCTGGTAAAGCTGGCAAAGGATATCGGCGTGCAATTCCATTTTTCAACTCCCGTTCGCGAGATACTTATTGAAAATAAAAAAGCTGCAGGCATAAGGACCGGCCAGGGGACAGAAGCCTTTGACATCGTCATCAGCAATATGGATGTTTATAACAGCTACCGGAAACTGATGCCGGGGGTAAAAAAACCGGTAAAGACACTTGACCAGCCAAAGTCAAGCTCGGGTATTATTTTTTATTGGGGCATAAAGAATGATTTTAAACAACTGGGATTGCATAATATCCTTTTCAGTAAAAATTATGAAGAAGAATTTGATACCATCTTTTCCAGGAAGACCGTTTATCATGATCCTACCATTTATATAAATATCACCAGCAAACATACTCCCACCGATGCACCGGAAGGTTGCGAGAACTGGTTCAGCTTTATCAATGTACCGAACAATACGGGACAGGATTGGGATAAACTTATTAATGAAGCGAGGGAAAATATCATCAATAAAGTGAACAGGGTCTTAAAGACAGATATCAGGCCGATGATAGAAAGTGAAATGGTTTTTGATCCGCGTGTTATCGAGAGCCGTACATCGAGTGCATTCGGCGCCATTTATGGAAACAGCTCCAACAATAAGTTTGCGGCTTTCCTCCGCCATGCTAATTTTTCAAAAGATATAAAAGGGCTGTATTTCTGCGGGGGCAGCGTGCATCCCGGGCCCAGCATACCCTTGTGCCTGCTGTCAGCAAAGATCACAACGGGTTTGATAAAATAATTGTTGAACCGTAACAGCCTTATTTAAACTAAATTTGCCGCACTTATTCATTAACATTGAACCCTGGTCTTACATCCTCATCCCATAATATGAACGTTTCTTCCTCCCCTTTAGGAGATGGGGGCGGGAACTCCGCCATCATAAGCATTAAGAATTTAAGCAAGACCTTTAGAAATGCAACAGAACCGGCAGTGGATGGGATCTCCTTTTCCATAAACAGGAACGAGATCTTCGGCCTGCTTGGCCCAAACGGCGCAGGCAAAACAACAACCATATCCATACTTTGCGGGCTTTTTCCGCCATCGGGGGGAATGGTGACAATTGACGGGAAAGACCTGCGCAAAGACCTGGATAACATTAAAAAGATCATTGGCATCGTGCCACAGGATATAGCACTGTATTCCACCTTGTCTGCACGTGAGAACCTCAGGTTCTACGGTAGCATGTATGGTTTGCACGGCAACGACCTTAAAGAAAAAATTGAGTTCTGGTTAAAAAAACTGGGATTGACAGACGCTGCCAACAGGCAGGTATCCACTTATTCGGGTGGTATGAAGCGCAGGGTAAATTTAATTGCCGGTGTTATTCACCAGCCAAAAATTTTATTCCTTGATGAACCCACGGTTGGGGTAGACGTACAGAGCCGCAACGTGATCATTGAACACCTCAAAGAGATCAATGCAATGGGCACCACCATTATTTATACTTCGCATCATATGGAAGAGGCGGAGAATTTTTGCACAAGGGTTTCTATAATCGATCATGGAAGGATCTTAATACAGGGAACACCCGCAGAACTGATCAGCAACAACAAGGGATCAACCAACCTGGAGAATGTGTTCCTGAATTTAACCAACAGAAAACTGAGAGACTGATGATCAGCAAACTTTTAGCAACCATAAAAAAAGAGTTCCTCCTCCTCATAAGAGACAGGATCGGGCTTTCGCTTTTATTCCTGATGCCCATGGTACTGATATTTGTGATGACGCTGATACAGGATTCTGCTTTTAAAACAATGAATGAAAAGGGTATTCCCATCATTTTTGTAAATAACGACAAAGATTCATTGGGATCGATGGTAGAATATGGCCTGAGGAATAATGATATCTGCACATTTTATGACAGCATCGACGGGCTGCCCGCCACTGCTGAACTTGCACAGAAAGCGGTAGGAGAAGGCAGGTTCCTGGTGGGCATTGTAATTCCACAAGGTGCAACAGCTGCCATAAGAAAGAATGTTACACAGCTGGTAAGTGAAACATTGAATACCGAAGATTCCGCTACCGCAAAAATTGAAACACAGGATTCTGTTGAGATCACCATCCTGGTTGACCCTGTTGCAAAAAAATCTTTTTTGGTTTCTGTAACCAGTAACCTGCATGAATTCATTTCAGAAGTGAAGAACAGGATCATGTTCCAGACTTTTTCGGAGCAGGTAGCAGAAGTGATACCCGACAAGTCAAATACAGCAAAAAACACGTATGCCCGCTCGCAGATCATAAAGTATAAAGAGGTATACGCATCAAAGTCGGAAGACAAAATCGTACCCAATGCCGTGCAGCACAATGTTCCTGCATGGACCATCTTTGCGATGTTCTTTATTGCCATCCCGCTTTCGGGAAGTATCATGAAAGAAAAGAATGAAGGAAGTGTTTTTCGCTTACATACCATGCCTACGCCCTATTTGTTATTGGTGAACGGCAAGATCATCGTGTATGTATTTGTATGCCTTATACAGTTCTTACTCATGCTTTCGGTTGGCCAGGTCTTTTTACCCATGCTTGGCCTACCGGCGCTGGTTTTAGGGAACAGCCTGGTGGGTATTTTTATTTTAACGCTGGCCACTTCTTTTGCTGCTACCGGCTATGGCGTAATGGTTGGCACACTGGCAACAACAGAACACCAGGCAGCCATCGTTGGTTCACTCTCCATACTTTTATTATCGGCATTGGGTGGTATCTGGGTGCCCAGTTATGTAATGCCGGAAGTTATGCGTAATATAAGCGCCTGGTCTCCGCTGAACTGGTCGCTGGAAGGATTTTATAAATTATTTTTAAGAGGTGGCGGCGTTGGCGACATTTTATCGGAAGCATTAAAACTGGTTGCTTTCTTTTTAGTTACCATGGCCATCTCATCCATTGTCAACAGGAAAAAACGATCGATATGATCACGGATGCAAATACTATCATAGCAGAGATAAAAAAATATATTGAGCAAAATATTTTGTCGGCTGATGTAAAGATCGATGCTGATACCGAACTCAAACAGGCCGGTATTGATTCTTTCTCAACAGTAGAGATCATACTTTTTATAGAACGTAAGTTTGGCGTTGTGATCCCGGATAATAAACTGGTACCGGATAATTTTAAAACATTGAAGGCCCTGGCCGCCACCGTACAGGAATTAATCCCTTAATGGACATGAGCCCTTTTGATAAAACAAGCCTTCCCGAAAAAGTATACTTAAGCGGCGCCGATTGCTTTCACCTGGTGCTGGATAAACATGCGAAAAAGCACGGAGCCGGTGGCAATGTAATGCGCAAAGTCTTTTATTTCAACAATGCATTAGGAAAAGATAAGATCGAAAGCATTTTAAAAAGCTCACCCGTTATTTACTGGCTGTGCAATATCAAACTTATCCAGGGCTCCTTATTTAAGATACCATATTGGAAATATGCAGATAATGGTAACGGGATCATCCTGCGTGAACACAAGGCCGTTACAGAAAACGAGATCCCGGCTGTAATTTTAAAAAGAGACATTACCATGGCATCAGCAGCCTTCATTGAAGCTGACCTGGTGCATTACCCGGCGGGAGGCTGCGCTTTCATTTTATCGTGGAACCATATCCTGCTGGATGCAAAAGGAACGACCCTGCTTTTTGATCACCTGGGGCATATCGCTGATAATATGCCTGGCCTCATCGATAATTTTTTTCCTAAAAAAGAAAAAGGTCCGGGCATCTTAAATTATATCAGCAACATGTATAAGGTAAAAAGCTTTATACAGCATTCTTCCAGGCCACCGGTAAGTTCAGTCGCTACTTCAATAAAGATCAGTGGCGGCGACACCCAATACAAAACACTTTCTTTCAGCACCGATGAAACTGAAAAAATAACTGCTAATGCATCCAGGTCGGGGGCAAGGTTCGGCCCTACTTTATATTTCATCGCATGCTGTTCGCACGTGATACATGCCATCAATAAAAAAAGAAATAATGAAGGTGACCTTTGGCTGCCCGTACCTTATGATGGAAGATTAAGGGGAGCTCCGGGACCATTGATCTCCAATTGCGTTTCTTTTTTATTTTACCGTATCCCTAAAGATGAATTAAATAATGTACCGCAAACGGTGAAATGCCTAAGTGCACAAATGACCGAACAGATCAGGGATAAGATACCACAGCGATATACCATGTTCCTTAATATGATGCGACATGTTCCCTTGTGGTTATATTATTTTTTAATAAGCCGCACGGGTAAAGGAGTGTTTGCGAGTTTTCTATATACTTCTACGGGTGATCACTTTAATGAATTGAAAACTTTATTTGATGAGCCGCTCCGTGATCTTACCATGGTGCCGGCGTTGACCTTTCCACCCGGTCTTACCTTTGTTTTTCTTAAACAGAATGACGCACTGAATGTAAATATTGCCTGGTCACCTGCTGTTGTCAATGATAATGACCTACTTTTAATTGACCAAAAGCTAAAGGAATTGCTGCTGTCAGATCACTGACAATTTAGAAATGGATAACTTTCAAAATACGGATGTGCTGGTACTTGGCGGAGGCGCTGCAGGCATAGCAGCAGCCATTGCTGCTGCACGTGCAGGGCTGAAAGTTATATTAATTGAACGCAATTCTTTTTTAGGCGGCAAAGCAACCGCCGCCGAAGTGGGAACCATCTGCGGCTTATATAAATTCAGTAAAAAAGAAAAAGCTGAATACATCGTAAACGGGTTTGCAAAAGAGTTTGCCGAAAACCTGCAGTTGCGATCCAAAACCTTTCCCTTGTACGGGCCCGAAGGTCTTCATTACCTGCCCTATGATATCGAGGTCTTTAAAACCCTTTCCCTCGGGTTATTAAATGATAATAATGTTGTTGTTTATTTCAATGCGGTATTAAAAGATGTACAGGTGGAAAAGGATAAGGTAATTTCTGTTTCTGTGATCGCATCCGGCAACCCAATAACCATACAATTAAGATCAATAATTGATTGTTCGGGCGACAGTATCATCAGCCAGGCTGCAAATTTACCACTTATAAAAAGTGAACACTACCAGGCAGCAGCCCAGGTGTTTACCTTAGAAGGCATCACGGAAAACAATGAAGCGAGGCTGGGCATGATCGTCATGAAGGCTTTGAGATCGGCTATCGATGCCGGGGAGCTTGCTGATTTTTATGACCGGGTATATATTGTTCAGGGTTCTTTAAAAAATAATTGTGTAAGCTTAAAGATCGGTATTCCTTTGGCCGTAACTTATGCAACGGGTAACCTGGAAGAACTCAAAACGGTGGCCCTTAGTTTTGTTGAGAACCTTGCGCAATTCCTCATACGCCATCTAGCTGCTTTTAAAAATGCATCCCTACAACATATTGCCCCGGAAGTAGGCACAAGGATAGGACAACGAAGCACCGGTAAATACCTGCTTACAGAAGAAGATGTGCTGGGCTGCAAAAAATTTGACGATGCCATTGCTAATTCCGGGTGGCCGATAGAAGAATGGGACCTGGGCAAAAGGGCAAAAATGCGCTATTTTGATTTTGATGATTTTTACCAGGTACCTGCGGGTTGTTTACGATCTGCAGGTATTGACAACCTGTTCATGGCAGGAAGAAATATTTCTGCAACCGATGGGGCCATTGCAAGCGCAAGGGTGATGGGTATTTGTTTACAAACCGGTTACGCTGCAGGCTGCCTTGCTGCAGCATCAGCATCAGGTGTTTCTTTAAGCGATGCTGTTAAAGACATTCAAAGGGTTCAATTATAGTTAACTCGTCTCCGACGAGGACGAGAGCCCAATTGTAGTATTTTCGCAAAATGAATTATCCCCCGGTTTATGAATTACTGGTAGCAGCTGCCAAAAAATGGCCCGCCAATCCTGCGGTATATGATGAGCACGGCATGCTGAATTTCGGGGAACTATATAATGAAACCGAAGACCTGCGCCTGCAGTTAAAAGCCATGGGAATAAAGGAAGGTATGGGCATTGGTGTTATGGCTGCCAACGGGAGAAATTTTATCATAGGCATATTTGCAGCAGTGGGATGTGGCGCAGCGGTAATGCCTATGTCGCCGCAATTAAAGAAGCCGGAAATAGATGATATGCTGGAAGAGGCAAAACTCCATGCGATCATTGATGACCGCAGTGCTATCCAGCCTTTGGATACCATTGAAACCGTTATCCCCATGAAGGTTGGCTCATTTCGCTTTGGTTTTACAGCTGTTGACCAATCCGAAATATTTGCCCCGTTTGTAAATTCACCTGCATTCATGCGATTCACTTCGGGCACTACCGGTAAATCAAAGGGTGTGATCGTTTCGCACCGATCCGTAATAGAAAGAATTGATGGAGCCAACAAAGGTTTGGAACTTGGTCCCACCGATACCGTTATATGGGTACTCCCCATGGCCTATCATTTTATGGTATCAATTGTCCTCTATATCAAATTCGGAACCGCCATTGCAGTTGCAAAGGATTTCCTTGCCAAAAATATCATTGATATCAGTAATATACATAACGGCACGTTGCTGTATGCTTCTCCGGTTCAGATAAGGCTTTTGGCAAATGATACAGGTACTGACCAGATGCCTTCATTAAAAAAAGTGATCTCCACTTCAGCAGGTATTTCCCCTGATGTATGCAAGGCCTTCAAAAAAAGATTCAACATTGATGTAAGCCAGGCATACGGCATCATCGAAATTGGTTTGCCGATGCTGAACTATGTAAAGTCTGCTGAATACCCCGATGCAGTGGGTTATGCATTACCGGGCTATACGGTGGATATACTGGATGACAACAACAACCCAATGCCCGACGGGAGTACCGGCATACTTGGTATTAAAGGACCGGGCATGTTCGATGCCTATCTTTTACCACCTGCTTTGCGTGCAGATGTTTTAAAGAACGGTTATTTTTTAACAGCGGATTATGCTTCAAAGTCTACAGACGGATTAATAAAGATCGAAGGCCGCTCAAAATCTGTTATCAATATATCGGGCCTGAAAATCTTCCCGGAGGAAGTGGAAGCTGTGCTGGAAATGATCCCGGAGATAAAATTAGCCCGTATCAGCAGCAGCCCTCATCCCTTGCTGGGGCAGATCATTGAAGCAGAAGTTGTATTGAACGAAGGTGCAACAATTGATGTGGAAGATGTTTTGACCTACTGCCGTAAGCGGCTTTCTAATTTTAAAGCGCCACAACGATTAAAGATCGTAAAATCGCTGCCCATGACGGGGAGTGGGAAGTTGCAAAGGCTTTCTTAGTTTTCGATTTGTGGTTTACAGTTTTCGGTTGAGCGCTTAAGCACCACAACCAATAAACACAATGATAAACAGCCTAATTTTTTTGTTCTTGCAATTTTTCGAACAACACAATGTTCATCAGTATCAGCAGCATACCATAGAAAGCATCTTCAAAAGGTATGGTATAGATGCGTATGCCAAGGTTTTCTGCATCATTATACATCACTACCGGGATAGCAGTAAGGAACCCATTTACAATTAAGAACGGCACCAGGCAAATGGCATAAGAAACCAAAAACGAGATGGCATCGAAATTCTTAAAATAGTTCCGGAACAAATAAAGTAAGAGGATGAAGATGCCGGTAAAGATGAATGTCCAGCCTGTGTAATATTTGTCATAATAGATCATCCCGGTTATCAATAGTACCACGGCAAGAACAATTAAAAATGTATCCGCAGCTTTTTTGTCTTTTAGACGGGAAAAGTAACTTCTCACGCAATCATAAATAAATACACAGCAATAGGGAACGATGAAAAAGAAAAGCACTTCTTCCAGCGGGAGGTTTATGACCTTGATGCCGATAATATAATTTTCATTGAATGTCCATACTCCCTTTGAAGTAAAATACACGTCCCAAACGATGTACAACAATGCAGGGATGACCATGGCAGGAAATACGTACTTCCATTTTTTATAGAATGCTACTTTTTTATCAAAACTTAATGCCAGGGGACCTGCAAGGGATGCTGCAAGGATAATAAAATATGTATAGTGTATGTTCAATGATCAGACAGTGCTTGTATCAGCAACGGGAAATTGTTTGGCATTTCTTTTTTTATCTTCCCTTACTTTGGCCCAGTATTTTTTGTTCACCCATAACATACCGAAGCTTTCGCCGTCATGTTTATCCAGGTGTTTGTGGTGCATTTTGTGCGCCCAGCGGATCGTTCGCACATAGGTATTATTGCTGCGGCTAAACCATTTGAACCGTTGGTGAATGATGACCTCGTGCACAAGGAAATAGGCGATGCCATACATGGTAAACCCGGCGCCGATAGAGATCATCCAGTACATTTTATAAATGACACCAAGCATGATGAGCAACCAGCTTGGTATGGCAAAAATGAGAAAGAAGGCATCATTCTTTTCAAAAAATCCGGTGCCTTTCTGGTGATGATCTTTGTGCAGGTACCAGCCCATACCATGCATTACATAGCGGTGCAGGCACCAGGTAAATCCTTCCATCAGGATAAAGGTGGTGAGTGTAATTGCTATGTAAAAAAAGAAACTCATTTTTAATACGACTGGTTATTTATTTCATAAAGGTCCTTAATAACACAAAAAACATCAGCTGGATCAACAGCAAATTTACAGCGAATTTGTTTTGCTTGTCAAATTTTGCAAAATGAAATACTGTTAATAATAAGGCGCTTATTACCAGCCAGCATATATAATTAAAAAATGGAATTGAACCATCGCCTTTCCATGTCCAATACCCCAACTTCACGGCCACCGGCTCCATTACCCAGTCGAAGAAAACGGCAAGCGTAGCCCCGTCAATGATCACGGAGATGGCTTTTAATGCCATTGGGGTTTTACCCGTATCAGCAGCAATGCGGTTGATCGCTTTCAGCAGCAAGGTTTGAATACAGACACCACTGCAGTAAATTATTATGAACCAGTTGATGCCGATGAGCAACGGCACGCCTTGTATTTTATAAGCCAGCACATCACCGTATTCATACTCCCCGAAAAGCATGCCTGTGTGGATACCAATTATTTCTGCGCTAATACCAATGCAAAAGCAACAGATCACAAAAAGGAAAAAGTATTTATTTTTTTCCTTTTGGGTCCACAACAGCAGTATGAACATCAGCAGCAAATTAAAAGGCGTTGACCGGAGGAAGAAGTCTTTATCGAAATACAATAAACCCACAATACCAATGGTATGAAACAGTATTGCGATCGCTGTAGCTACCTGGAATTTTGTAAATCTGTCTTTCACTTACTTATTTTAATGCTGCGCCGGTCAGTTAAACGGGGTTGTTACAAGATACGCCTCCACTTTAGGAAAAGCAATTTTAAACCACTCGGTATATTTCCGGGGGTGAGATTGTATGGAACTTTTTACTTCTTCAATTGATTTATAACAATAGTCGCTTACTTCCTCCGTGTTGGGAATGATGTCTCCTTCGTATGTACCAATAAATACATGATCGAATTCATATTCTGTAAGGCCGTTATCAAAAGGCGCTTTGTAGATAAAATCAAATACTTTTTTTAGCGGCGTGCTGATTCCCATTTCTTCCTGCAGCCTGTTCCTGGCGGCAGCTAAGGTTTCTTCGCCGGGTTGGGGGTGGCTGCAGCAGGCATTGGTCCACAATCCACCGCTATGGTATTTCCTGTCTGCTCTTTTGTGTAAAAGCATCTCTCCTTTATCGTTAAGAATAAAAATGCTGAAAGCCCTGTGCAACAGGGCTTTTTGATGAACTTCCATTTTTTCCATGGTACCAACCTGCTCATCGTTCTCATCTACCAGGATAACATCCATAATTTCTTTCCTTTAATATAAATTGAACTGGCTCCTTAAGCCTGCCTTGGCAACAATATATGCCTTACCGTAATTTGGAATGCGGATCCGCTGTTCCAGGATATCGGCAGGTGTTGTTCTCTTTATTTTCTTAAATAGTGATAAATAATATTTGTAGGCCACGTAAACCCCAAACCTTGCTTTAACAGGTAAATGCAAAATGCCCTCGTATGCATTTATAAAATCCTGCGTTATGTCATCTTCAATTTGTTTCTTCATGCAGGATGTAAAATTCTTAAAATCCACTTCGGGGAAATAAGAGCGGTTGAGTTGCTCATAATCCGCTTTCACATCCCTTAAGAAATTAACTTTTTGAAAAGCAGCTCCCAGCGCCTGTGCAGATGATTTGAGGTCGGAATACATTACTTTGTCTCCTTCACAAAAAACATAAAGGCACATCAGGCCTACCACTTCGGCGCTGCCGTAAATATAATCGCGGTAACCATTACTGTTATATTCGGTTTCGCTCAGGTCCATTTCCATGCTTTTGAAAAAAGCTTCGATCAGGTCAGGCGAAATGTTATAATCTCTTACCGTGATCTGGAAACTATGCAAAACAGGGTTTAAGCTGATGCCTCTTTCAATGGCGGAATAAGTATCTTTTTTAAATTCCAGCAGTAATTCTTCTTTATTGTACTGGTGAAAGGTATCTACGATCTCATCGGCCAGGCGAACAAAACCATAAATATTGTAAATAGGCGTACGCAGGTCATTGTGCAATAGCTTTATTGCGCTGCTGAAAGAAGTGCTGTACTTCTCCGTTACGGCTTTACTGCACTGCTGGCTTACTTCATGGAAAAGTTTTATCATTTCCGTTTGCTTGTTTTAAGTTTTTTAATCACCAAAATATTTTATTACTTCCTTTGCCACCACTTCGCCGCTGATCAAACTTGGCGGCACTCCCGGTCCCGGTACTGTTAGTTGCCCGGTGTAAAATAAGTTTTTTATTTTAATACTCCTGCAAGACGGTTTTAAAACCGCTGTTTGCATTAAAGTATTAGCTAATCCGTACGCATTCCCCTTGAATGAATTATAATCATTTATAAAATTACTTACAGCATAAGACTGTTTGTAAATGATCGCTTCCCTCACGCTCTGACCGGTCTTTTCTTCAAACCTGGTCATTATCTTTTCAAAATATGCTTCTCTTAATTCTTCCGTATCGCCGCTTAAGCCTGCTGCTACCGGGATCAAAAAGAACAGGTTCTCACAACCAGCCGGTGCAACCGTTTATCTGTTACCGACGGTGTACATACATAAAACAAAGGATCTGAAGGCCATTGCTTTATTGTATAGATCTCCTTTCCGTGTATTTCAAAGTCACTGTCAAAAAACAGGGAGTGGTGTAACACGCCTTCCAGTTTTTTATTTAGCCCGATGTAATATAATAAGCAACTTGGGGCCATCACTCTATTGTCCCAGTATTGTTCACTATAAGTTCTGCAATTTTCGGGTAATAAATTATTTTCTATAAAATGATAATCTGCGGCGCCGATCACAACATCTGCTTCATATACATTTACCTTATTGGCGATCACCTGTTTTGCCCTGCCGGCTTCTGTCCTGATCTCGTTCACATCATTATTGAAAAAGAACTTAACACCTGATTCTTCTGCGAGTTTAAACATCCCTTCCACTATTTTATACATTCCTTCATGGGGGTACCAGGTGCCCAGTTTTATATCCGCATAATTCATCAGGCTATACAGGGCCGGTGTATTTTCCGGTAATGCGCCTAAAAACAAGACCGGGAACTCCAGCAATTGCTGCAACCTGGGGTTCTTAAAATGCTTGCTGATGTGTTTTTTCATCGAGGTAAACACATCAAGTTTAAAAACACCTTTTACAAGATCCCAGTCTAAAAACTCGGTGTATGACCGCCCGGGTTAATGAACAAGTTTATTGATACCAACCTCATATTTATACAGGGCTTCCCGCATAAAGCTGTCCAGCTGGTCTCCACTTCCCGGTTCTATACTTTCAAATAACTTTTTTAATTCATCATAATTGGCCGGCAGATCCAGGGGTCCATCTTTCCAATAAACCCGGTATGATGGATCCAGCCGCTGTAACTGGTAATAATCCGATACTTTTTTACCGAAACAATTAAAAAACCTTTCAAAAACATCGGGCATCCAGTACCAGCTCGGCCCCATGTCAAACGTAAAGCCTTCTGCTTTTATTTGCCTTGCCCTGCCCCCGGGTGTACTTTGCTTCTCCAGCACCGTCACATCCCAACCCGCTTTAGCCATAAAAGCCGCCGCAGATAACCCCGCAAAGCCACTTCCTATGATTACTGCCTTTTTCAATGTGCGAAAATAAGGGTATTGGATTTAATAGAAAACAGTACCGGTGGGTATTATCTGTATTTTAGAACCGGGTTAACTGCTGCTTTAATAGTTTTCTTGCAAAGTGTATCCTGCTTTTGATGGTACCCAATGGCTCGGCAAGAATGCCTGCGATCTCGTGGTACTTATATCCTTCAAAATATAACTGGAAGGGACTACGGAATATCTCGGGCAAATGATAAACAGCCTGCTGTATATCTTTTACAGAAAGATTCGTCTCGGCTGCATTTGCCGTCGTAACCTGGTTATAATCAAGCAGGAAATCATTTGGCGTACTGTCGAAAATGGTATTCTGCCTTGCATTACGCCTGTAATTATTAATAAAAACATTACGCATAATGGTGTACAACCAGGCTTTGATATTGGTACCAACATGATATTTCTCCTTATTTGCCAATGCACGGTAAAGCGTTTCCTGCAAAAGATCCTTTGCCGATTCTGTATCCCTGGTAAGGGTTATGGCAAAGGGCTTCAGGTAATCCGTATTGCTGATAAGCACCTGGTCGAATTCTATTGAGGACATTATACTTACGTTTAATATATTATACGATAAAATTAAACAATAAGATCTATAAAATTTGCGATTTTGTTTAATACATTTTGTTAAACATTAAACATATTGTGAATCAATTATTTAAGAATTTACAAAAAAGATATATAAATATATAAACAGGGGTTTAAAGGCCGGATACAAATTCCATTGCTTCGGAAAACGACTTTTTAAAGTGGATCGGCGGCAGAATTTTCTTTTCGTAGGTATGCGTAAGCTGTCCTGAAAAAATAACGGGGGTACCGGTGAACTTCTTACTTACCATCCCGATGAATTTATCAAAATTGAATTTATTTGCTACAGAAGTCAAATGCGCATAGAGATAATCGGGCTTCTTTAGTTTGGCAACATATTCAATATCATTTATCGGGATGCTGCAACCCAGGTAAATAGTATTTACGCCTTTACTTTTTAAAAGATAATTCATGAACAATAAACCCAATTCATGATATTCCCCTTCAGGCAAAAAAAGCAAAACAGTTTTATTGATCTTTATATTGCAGTTTATGCTTTCTATACCCACTATCAGCTTTTGCCTGATGATATTCGTTACAAGATGTTCCTGGGCAGGGTTGATATGATTGGTCAGCCATAATATCCCGATCTTTTCGAGGTAAGGAAAGATGACCTGTGAGATGGTCTTTTCAATTCCTCTTGCTGAAATAAAATTATCCAGGATCTCTTCAAAACTTTCCAGGTTAAGGTCCACCATGTTCTGGATAAGCGAATTAACAATACGCTCCTGCTGTGCTTCGAGCTGGTTTAGTGAAAGGATCTTTTCCTTGATCTCTCCCTCATCCATTTTATCAATATGCGAGATCTTAAAACCATACTTGTTGAGCAAGGCAACATTCAGAAGTTTTTTTAATTCTTCGTTACTGTAGAACCTGATATTGGTACCTGTACGGCAGGGTTTCAAAAAAGAATAGCGCTGCTCCCAGATACGGATAGTATGGGCCTTGATGCCCGATAGATTCTCCAGGTCCTTAATGGTGAACGAATGCATTTTAATCTTATTTGATACTGGTATTACAAATGCAAGCCCGGTTTGTTTAAACACAACCCCGGAAAGTTTAACAAAGTTAGTGTATTAGCTTAAAAAGGGCGGGCGGGCAAGTCCTTAAATATTTTGTGAATCAAGCTGGTTTTGGGGAAGATGATCGACCATGCCGTAAGAAAAATGATCATGAAATCGGTGTAAAGAGAGGCATGTTTTTGATACCATAATTCCAATGCGCCTTTATATGGGTAAATAGCCGCATACATGGCCTGGGGGTCGGCCGCATCAGATACGATCTTCTCTTCATCCCGGAAAATGAGTGAGCCGATGCCGGTCATGCCGGGTTTGCAGTTATAGATCACATTTTGTATTTCCTGCGGGTATAATTTAAAACTTACGTCCATTAACGGGCGGGGACCCACGATACTCATATCGCCTTTGAACACATTAAATACCTGTGGAAGCTCATTGATCTTTGTCATGCGTAGTATCCTTCCGAATTTCGTTACCCGCGGATCGTTTCGCAGTGTAATTTCCCCTGTTCCGATATTCGGACTGTTCTTCATCATGGTTGCAAACTTCCAGATATCAAAAAGCCGGTTCTTATACCCTACCCTTTTTTGAAAATAAAAAACTTCACGCTCACCAGTGATCAATAAAATAATAATGGAAGGAATAAGCAGCGGGGAAAGAAGAACTAATGCAATGGTTACGATCAGGATATCGAAAAAACGTTTGGTTATTTTGTACATATTTTTATTTCGTAATTGTGGGTCCAGGATGCGAGATACAGGATGCAGGATTTTACTGCAGATATTTTTGAATCTCCAATATCCCGGATCTTGTACGCCGGATCGGATCTCATTTAAAAACTTCTTTTATCTTATCACAAACCGCTTTAAGTTGTTCATCCGTGATATTGGTTGAACATGGAATACTTAAGCAGCGCTGGTAAACATAGTCTGAAGCGTTCTTCTTATTGTAAAAGATATTGTCTTTGAACATGCGCAGCTGGTTCATGGGCACCCAAAACGGGCGGCTCTGCATCTTATTATCATTTAAGATCTTCAATACTTCTTTCTGTTTTTCTGTCATTATCGTTGGCAGCCAGCAATTGGCATTTACGTCAGCACTTACTTCCTGGAATTTGATATCTCCTGTTCCGCTCAATTCTTTTTTATAAAAAGCCATCACTTCCTGCTTACGCTTAACAAAACCAGGTAATAATTCCATTTGCGCCACGCCCATTGCTGCAGCTACATTCACCAGGCGATAGTTATAGCCGATCTCGTCGTGTACATATTCAAAAGGATCGCTTTTGGCCTGCGTGGTAAGGTGCTTTGCCTTCTTTGCCAGCGCTTCGTCATTGGTAACGATCATTCCGCCGCCGCCGGTAGTAATTATTTTATTTCCATTGTAACTGAAAGTTCCCATCAACCCAAAACTACCCGAATGTTTTCCCTTGTAATAAGAACCCAATGCTTCTGTACTGTCTTCTATTACCGTTAAATTGTATTGCCGGGCTAAATTCATTA
>DATHEH010000160.1:0-2096 GCA_035318685.1 Ferruginibacter sp. | reverse complement strand
CATCAAGTAAAGATTTCCAGCTCAGGTCAAAAACGTCTTTGGCGCCGAATTTCTGATGGGGTGCATCACCCGGCGGAGCCAGTTCGGGTTGCATCATATATTTTACTTCATTCTGCACGTTCTCCATATTGTCCATTTCACCCATAGGCTTTAAACGGGTATAATAGGCATTGGGGAAAGCCAGTAAAATATGCAGGTGCTTGCTGTAGGGCAGGTAATTTAAAAAAGCAAAGATGCCGATGATGTGCAGCCACCATGCAGTGCGTTCAATAATTAAAAGCGTGCTCGCAGAAAAGCCCTCAAACAGCGGGGCGATGATGCCGGAGAATAGAAAATTACCGGTATCGGTATAATGTGTTGCACCTTTTAATTGTAAAGCACGGTCGGCGCTGTTCATGGTAAGGAACAATGACATTAAGATGATCTCGGTTATTAAAATATAATTGGCATCACTTCGTGGCCAGCCATCAAGGTCCTTGCTGATAAAGCGTTTTAATTTGATGATGTTCCTGCGGATCAAAAAAACGATACAAACACCCAGCACGCCCACCGCCAGTATCTCGAAGAAATTTATCATGAAGGGATAAAAAAGTCCGCCATAAGGAAGGAAGACCCGGTGTGTGCCAAGAACACCATCGAGCGCAATTTCCAGTACTTCAATATTGATGATAATAAAGCCTGCATAAATGATAAAGTGCATTACGGCCACCAGTGGGTTGCGGAACATTTTCTTCTGGCCGAAGGCCAGCAGCAGAAGATTCTTCCAGCGCAGTCCCGGGTTATCGCTGAGGTCCTCGTCCTTACCCAAAAGAATATTGCGGCGTATGATGCCGATGTTTCTTGCAAAGAGCCAGGTGGAAAAAGCAGAAAGGGTAATGAAAAGGACCTGTTGAAGAATTTGCATAAGAGATATTATAATACTAAGATAAATACTTTTTAACCACAGATAGCACAGATTTATTTTCACAGACGTTCACAGGTAATCCGTTTAAATCTGTGCAGTAATCTGTGTAATCTGTGGTTATTGCTTTAAATTCGTATCATGCCAAACAAACGCTACATACTGTCTGAAGAAGTTGCCAACAAAAAACTCCGCCGTATGGCGTTACAGGTGGTGGAACAAAATTACGATGCAGAACAACTTGTACTCATCGGCATTAAAACAAACGGTACTGTTATTGCGGAAAAGATAAGCGGCTTTTTAAAAGAGATCTTTAAAGGAGAAGTAGTGGTGCTGGAACTGAGCATGGACAAAAAGAAACCTGCAGAAATTGCCTTGAGTGCAAAAATGGATTTTACCGGCAAAACGATTTTACTGATCGATGATGTTGCCAACAGCGGCCGTACCATGTTGTATGCACTTAAGCCCCTGCTTGAACAGTTACCCAAAAAGATACAGACGCTCGCGCTGGTTGAGAGAACGCACAAGACCTTCCCCATTGACGTTGATTATATTGGCTTGTCTGTTTCCACTACATTGGACGAACATATCAACGTGGAAGTGGAGAATAATGAGGTGAGGGGGGCGTGGATGAGCTGAGTCCATTTGAAGATTTGACGATTTAAGCCTGGTTGAATGACGATGAGGTGCAGGCGATCGGTTACGGGTGTGCCGGTTTTTAAAAATTGAAAAGTGCCGGCACAAAAATGTGATCGTAAAAAAAGGCACAGAAAATAAAAAAATAAAAACGGCACATAGACCGGTAAGATGACACTAATTTGAGGATCTGGTAATTTGAAGATGGTCAGCACTTCACTCATTTAAAAAGCTATCGCGTTGAACCTGAATTTACCGTTTGAGTATTCGAGCGCAGGCATAGGAAACTTGATAACGTTCAAACCTGTGAGCAGCAATTTAATTCCTTTACGGTTTGTTTTAATTTTTGTCAGGTCAATATCGGGAGCGAAGTACCATTGGCGGTAGCGCTTAATATCCGTTCGGTTGAAAACAATATTCCCGTTGTCATCCTTACCAACATTTTCATTTGCGCCAAACATTCCCTCTGCACCCGTACCAATGGATATATTTAGCCATGCCGGCCATTTGCTTTTGGGAAAGAAGGACCTGATGTTGGCACTCACCCAATAAGTTTGCC
>DATHEH010000159.1:0-11835 GCA_035318685.1 Ferruginibacter sp. | reverse complement strand
AAACCAGCAGCCAAAATGGATAATAGTAAATAATATGACAAAGCTCCAGTAGTTCCACAACAACCCCACCAGCATCACTATCACAAAAAGTAATGCCGTTAATGCACGGGTCTTGAATGTTTGGATATTAAGTGCCAAGTTTATACATTTTTTCCCGGGAAGGGGTTTAAGATATCGCTGTTCTCCAGCAGGTCCTGTTCTTCAAATGCGATTTGTTTCCGGTTCTTTGCTGATACCCTTTCGAACAAAATAAACAGGCCAATGGTAATGGCAACGGCTATCAGTGCCACCCATAAAGGGGCCTTCACATCCAGTTTATCCAGTTCGATACTTTCTTTATTCCGTGATATCCAGAACAATTGTATCACCGCAACCACATTGTTTAAAAAATGAGCCACCACATTTACCCATATATTCCTGCTCCGTTGGTACATCAGGCCCAAAACAAATCCGAGCAAGGCCCTGCTTAAAAAAAGGTAAAGGGACATATGGATCAGGCTAAACAGCAGCGAAGTGATAATGACCGCAAGCATAGGCGCTTTCCACCAGCGTTCGAATAAATTCTGCAGCGCTCCCCTGAAAAAGATCTCCTCAAAAAGAGCAGGGAAAAAAGCCATGATGAAAATGGCCATAAAAAATTCAGGCCAGCTTTTTAAATTACTCAGCGCCACAGCTAATTTACTGTAAGCATCTTCCATGCGTTGCGCCTTTAAATTCCAGTCAGGAAAATTAGACAGGATCATTTTACTAAGATCTGCCAGTGGCGCAGCAATTATATTAGCTAAAAAGATGAGGAAGAAACCAAGGATGACCTGCTTTGCATTGATGTGTTTATTGAACCCCAGCCAGAAAGGATTTTTTCCATGGCATACGATAAGGTATAATACCGCAGGAATGAACATGATACATAGCGTACCTAATACCTGTGAGAGCCTTGCATAACCAACATTGGCCGGATCGACCATGGCCTTTGTTACGGCTTCTGTCATTTGGTCCAGCGTTACCCCCGCCGGGATCATCTGCATCCCTATTCCCAATTGTATAATGCCTGCTATTACGAAGCCTACGCCTAAAAAAAGGATCAGGATCCCTAATTGGCCCCATCCCGTAAACCCTTTAACACTCCTGTAATGCATAGCTTGGCTGATTAGTTGTAAATTTGCCCTCGCAATATACACTGACTAAAAGGTTTAAAAAATAAAATGCCCAACATAGGTCCCATACAACTTCCTGATTTCCCGCTCTTACTTGCTCCAATGGAGGATGTAAGCGACCCCCCCTTCCGTGCCGTTTGTAAGGATCATGGGGCCGACCTAATGTACACAGAATTCATCAGCAGCGAGGGGCTTATTCGTGATGCCATCAAGAGCCGCCAGAAATTAGACATTTTTGATTACGAAAAGCCCGTAGGTATACAGATATTCGGTGGTGATGAGGAAAGCCTGGCACTGGCTGCGAAGATCGTTGATGTGACCAACCCCGACCTGCTGGACATCAATTTTGGATGCCCTGTAAAAAAAGTAGCACTTAAGGGTGCGGGCGCCGGGGTTTTAAAAGACCTCGACCTGATGACCAGGTTAACGAATGCTGTGGTTAAATCTACGTCCCTGCCCGTTACTGTAAAAACAAGGTTGGGCTGGGATGATAACACGAAGAATATTGAAGAGGTTGCAGAACGCTTACAGGATGTTGGTATAAAAGCTTTGGCGATACACGGAAGAACAAGGACGCAAATGTATAAGGGCAATGCAGATTGGGAACTGATCGGGAAAGTAAAAAATAACCCACGCATCAAAATTCCCATTTTTGGTAATGGTGACATTGACAGCCCCGAAAAAGCACTGGAATACAAAAACAAGTATGGTGTTGACGGTATCATGATCGGCCGTGCCGCCATTGGATATCCATGGATATTCAACGAGATAAAGCATTTTTTAAAAACGGGGCAACACCTGCCGGCACCAACAATTGAAGACCGTGTTGCTGTTTGCAAAAAACACCTGTACAAATCTTTTGAGTGGAAGGGACCCAAGGTCGGCATTTTCGAAATGCGAAGACACTATACCAACTATTTAAAAGGAATGCCTGGCATAAAAGATTACCGGCTGAGACTGGTAACACTTGAAACGGTAGAAGAAATTGATGCCGTGCTGGATGAGATCCTTATTAATTACGCTGGTTATGAATTTGAAAAAACACCGATTGAGCTGATCAATTATCACGAGAAATGCCCGGCTTAGCCAGGGTCGGGACGCTAACCGAGCGAAGCGAAGGAGCGGTCTGAACCGTGATTAAATACGCCTAATATTAAGTGAAAAAAGCCAGAACTACATTTCATTGAATGTGTACCTTAGGGTTCAGGTCGCTTTAAGCGTCCCGATCGTAAGTGCCAAAGCATGTATCTCATACAAAATGAATTTTATCACATTTACAACAGGGGCAATAATAAACAACCTATTTTCTTCAATCATGATAATTATATTTTCTTTCTAAAAAAAATAAAGGAACAACTGGCACCTTGTTCAAATATTATTTCTTATTGTCTTATGCCAAATCATTTCCACCTGATCATACAGGCAAATGAAAAAAGTGTTGTCGAAAGAAAATCGTTTGGAGGCAAACCCATGCAGGAATTTGCTTATAGAATCGGCATTCTTTTGAGCAGCTACACGCAGGCAATAAATAAGCAAAATGCAACAACAGGCTCTTTATTCCAGCAAAAAACAAAAGCAAAGATATTGTGCGAAGAACTTAATGGAGGGAAAGAAGATTACCTGGAAAACTGTTTCTTTTACTTACACAACAATCCTTTTAAAGCAGGGTTAGTGAAAAATCTTAGCGAATGGCCTTACTCCTCTTTTCCTGATTATGCAGGGTTAAGGAAGGATAATCTGTGTAATAAACAGATATTCCTGGATCTTACCGGATTAACGGTCACTGATATTCTTACCAGATCGACCCCCGAGCTTACAGAAAGTATCATTGAGAAGTTCTATTAGTTAAGTGTTCAGGCCGCTTGAAGCGTCCCGACCCTATACAAGTTCCATGAGTTCTTTCTTATAAACAGCCCCTCTTTTTTCCGCAAAATAATCAGCTCCTAACATTAGGGTAGCCTGGATAGCCAGTGTAATACCCAGGCCATACCAAAAGGTATTATCCGGATTTGACCGATAGAGAAAGATCAAAGCAATTCCGGTAAGAATAAAAGCTATTTCTACCCAGCGGTAAATGATAAAGTTCTTCATCACTTTTTCCATGCGGGGAAGTTCCACCTGTTTTGTATAGCCAACCGTCTCCAGGCCCATATCATAAGCAATGTCTTTAGCCTGTTTATCACACCTGGTATACACAGTATATCCTACGGCAACCTGTATAATACCGATGGCCAGCAAGGGAATTGCGGCTCCTTTAAAAAAAGATGGATTGGCTTTTATGAAGAACCAGCAAATGACAGCAAGCAGAATGGCTACAATGCCCACAATAAGAAACAAAAGGCTTTCCTGTTTTTCGCCGCTGAAGTATTTGTAAATAAAACTGAAGTCTGGTAATTGCATATAATAAAGTTATTCGTCCAGTACTGTTGTGACCGTTTTACTCATGGGTTCGATCGTTGAGGCGAAATAATGTGTGAGCCTGCCCTGTTCATCCACGATATACTTACAAAAATTCCAGGAAGGCTGTTGCTTGCTCCAGCCGTTCTTTGCCGGATCAGAAAGCCATTGGAATACTTGATTTTGACCTTCACCTTTCTTTACGCTGCTTTTTTTCATCAATGGAAAACTTACGCCGAAATTCAATTTGCAAAAGGAAGCGATCTCTTCATCTGTTCCTTTTTCCTGTTCTTTATAATCGTTTGCGGGAAAACCGATCACCACCAGTTTGCCTTTATACTTTTCGCTTAGTTTTTGCAGGTCATCATATTGGCCGGTATAGCCACAATCAGATGCGGTATTTACCAGCATGACCTTTTTGCCCTTCAGCTGTAAAAAATCAAACGCCGTTCCGTTAATGAGCGTATCCTTTAAAGAATAGAAAGGTACGGGTGGCGTTGTGCTTTTATTTGAAAGTACTTTTGCATTTTTACTATTGATATTAAGCCACCATATCCACGCGGGGTAAACAGCTTTTAAAAATTTTTGCCTGCCAGTCATATTTTTTGAATTTCGGTTAGCGATCTCAACATAGCCCCAAAAAGCGATCAGCAATAATAACAATACGATGAAGGCTTTTTTAAAACGCTTGTATTTTGTTGTCTTTTGCAAAATTGCATCTATTACCTGATCACCCATTTAAATAATTTCAGTTTCCCTTTGAACGGTGGATATTTTACTGCCGGGTCAAACCAGGTTGGTGTTTTCATGATCGACTTTTTGTGACTGAACGTATCAAAAGAATTATGGCCATGGTATTGGCCCGTACCGCTGAAACCACGGCCACCAAAGGGTAAATGGTGATTGGTCAAATGCCAGCTTGCGTTATTTACACAGCCGCCGCCAAAAGGCACACTGTTAAGCCAGTCTTTTTCTTTTGCACTGGCCGATGTAAATACGTAAAACGCCAGTGGATTTTTATTTTGCCCGATAATGTTCAATGCCTCTTCTTTAGTGCGGAATGAGATAACGGGAAGCAGCGGCCCGAATATTTCCTCCTTCATCAGAGCTGATCCGGGATTCACATTGTGGATAATGGTTGGCTCAATGAAAAGCTTTGCCTTATCATGCCTTCCTCCATGAATAATATGTGCATCCTGCAAATAATTTACCAGCCGGTCAAATTGTTTTTCATTGACGATCTTACCGTAGTTATTGCTGTCTTCCGATTTTTCGCCAAAGAATTTCTGTATGGCATTTTTTAAAGCTCCGATAAATTCCTCTTTTTTATTTTCCTGCACAAGTACATAATCAGGCGCCACGCACATTTGCCCTGCATTGCTGAACTTTGCCAAAGCAATGCGCTTTGCTGCTACTTTTATATTTGCATCGCTTTCTACAACACAGGGGCTTTTTCCACCAAGCTCCAGTGTAACGGGCACCAGTTTTTCTGCCGCCATTTTATAAATGATCTTACCTACCGTTGTACTGCCTGTATAAAAAACATGATCAAATGTAAAATTGTTCATCATTGCCGGTATCACTGCCGCACCGTCACCTTCTGTATATAAAATGTATTCGGGTGAAAAAGTTTCTGCAACCAGTTTCTTCATGACTGCCGCTGTTGCAGGTGCAAATTCCGAGGCTTTAAGCACCACGCAATTTCCTGCGGCCATAGCACCAACCAGGGGAGTAAATAATAATTGCAGCGGGTAATTCCAGGGCCCAATGATGAGCACAACACCAAGCGGCTCTTTCATAATAAAACTTTGGGATGGCAGGTTGAGCAAATTAGTCGGTACCAGGTCAGGGTGCATCCATCTTTTCAGGTTTTTGATCGTGTTGTTGATCTCGGATATTAAAAACCCGGTTTCTGTTACCCAACATTCTTCCGGGCTCTTTTTAAGATCGGTGTATAAAGCCTCGTGTAATGGCAATTCATATTTTTTAACCGCCTCCCGTAATTTTATCAATTGCTGTTTCCTAAAAACATAAGACCTTGTACTGCCACTATTATAATAGCGCTGCATTTGCATTAAGTCTGGCATTACAATTAAATTTGCGGAAAGGTACTACTTCGCTCATTATTTTACGGTTATCAATTCGCTTACTATAAGCTGGGTAGTACAAAGCAAAATAGAATGTATGACAGACGAACAATATATGCAGCTGGCCCTGCAGGAAGCCCAAAAAGCATTTAACAGCGGCGAGATACCCATTGGTGCGATCATGGTAATGAACAACAGGATCATAGCCCGCTCACATAACCAGGTTGAACTGCTGAATGACAGTACAGCGCATGCAGAGATCCTTTCCTTGACCACTGCTTTCAATTTTTTAAGCAGCAAGTATTTGCCTGAAGCTACTCTTTATATAACTGTAGAGCCATGCCTCATGTGCAGCGGGGCATTATACTGGAGCAAGATCAGCAGGATCGTTTATGGCGCTGATGATGAAAAGAACGGGTACAAAAAAACCTGCGGGAACAACAACCCCTTCCATCCAAAAACACAACTTACAAATGGCATTTTAAAAATGGAATGCGCCCAACTGATGAAAGATTTTTTTAGAGCAAGGAGATGATCTATTGAATGATCAGTTTTCTTTTGCATATCTTTTCGCTTTGCTTTATAGTAACATAATAAAGTCCCGGCTGCAGGGAGAACATGACCATAATGATCTCGTTACCGCTGAGTAAAAGTCTTTTGTCTTCTCTAACCAGGGTGCGGTTATTATCTATGATCTGCACCTGAACAAAACCCGGGTCAAAGCCTTTTATTTCAATTTCCACTTTGTTTGCAGCAGGGTTGGGGAATAGTCTTGCTGATGGTTTTTCTTTGTCCGGCAGTGAATCTTTTTTCTGCGGACGATCTGTTACGGCTATGGTTTTTACCGAACTATCCCGCATAATAATTTCCGCGGGTTTCTGCGCAAAACCTTTACAAATTCCCAAAAACGTAAAAAAAAGGATTAGGATTTTTTTCATTTTGACCCGGATAAGGGAATAGATAACGTAAATTTGTGGTCCATCTTTCACAACGATTTCTTAAAATTTAAAACAGATACATTATGGCATTTACATTACCGGCTTTACCTTATGCCTTTGAAGCATTAGAGCCACATATTGACGCAGCAACAATGAAAATACACCATGGCAAACACCACCAGGCCTATGTAGATAACCTGAATAAAGCGATCGCAGGCACAGAACATGAAAATAAGACCATTGAACAACTGGTGGCAGCCGCAGGAACCATTAGCCCGGCAGTACGCAATAACGGCGGCGGACATTGGAACCATAGTTTTTTTTGGGAAAGCCTGGCTGCAAATGCCGGGGGAACGCCAACCGGCAAAGTGGCTGATGCGATCAACTCAGCGTTTGGTTCTTTTGATGCATTCAAGGAAAAATTTGCAAATGCAGGAATGACAAGGTTTGGAAGTGGCTGGGCATGGCTGATCCTTAAAGACGGAAAGCTGGAAGTTTCTTCAACCCCTAACCAGGATAACCCCTTGATGGATGTTGCCGAAGTAAAAGGTACTCCGATTTTAGGATGTGACGTTTGGGAGCATGCTTATTACCTGAATTATCAAAACCGTCGTGCTGATTATTTGGCCGCATTCTGGAATGTTGTTAACTGGAATAAGGTAGCTGAGCGATTTTAATACACCCCCTCCGCCCCCTGAAGGGGGAACTGGGTCTCTGAGATATATAAGAGCTCCTGAAAATCAGGAGGCTTGTTTTTTATGATCTAATAAAAAAGCTATGACCATTTAAGATTGCAGCTAAAAATTTAAGGTAGTTCCCCCTTCAGGGGGCGGAGGGGGTTATTATGGCACAGGGTCATAGCCATGTCCTCCCCAGGGGTGGCAACGGCTGATACGTTTTACTGTGAGCCAAATCCCTTTTACCGGTCCGTACTTTTTTAATGCCTCAATGCCATAGTGTGAACAGCTTGGCGTGTAGCGGCATTTTGATCCCAGCCAGGGGGAGATGATCCACTGGTAAAGCTTTATAAGCATGATGAAAGGGAAACTAAGTATCTGCCAGATCGTTTTCATGTACAATTTTTATTAATCGCGTTAACGCAGCACCCATTTTATCGAAGGCCAGTTGATATTGCGGCAATTCATTTCCTGAATAGATAAAAAAAACAGAGAGGCTCTTTTGCTGTTTTTTTAATTGATCTCTCAATTCTGTCTTTTGAAGACGATAGGCTTCTCTCATCAACCTCCGGATCCTGTTCCTGTCAACTGCTTTTTTAAAATGCTTACTTCCTGCTGTAAAACCTGCCTGCAGACCAGTCCCTGCACTTTCTTCCCACTTCCATATAACCCTGAAAGGAAAAATGGAAAATGATTTCCCCTGCGCAAACAGTTGTTCAATTGTTTTGCGGCTCTTGAGCCGTTCCTCTTTTGTGAATGTATATCGTTGTTTAGGTACCACGTTCAAAATTACTACTTCGCTCATTATGCAGGGAGTAATTAATTCTTTTATCAATGAAGCGGTAATTGAGTTGTGTAGTATAAATAAAAAAGTCCTGCCGATAAGCAGGACTGGATTATTTTAACCGGATCTCCGGTTGAGAGATCAGGCGATCTTATTTTTTATCACCATGTTCGCTGGAAACGGTCAGTTTATGACGTCCTTTTTTCCTGCGGCTTGCTAATACCTTACGGCCATTAGCGGTTTGCATACGCTGACGAAATCCATGTACTGATTTTCTGCGGCGTTTGTGCGGTTGATACGTTCTTTTTTTACCTGGCATTTTATTAAATTTTTTCCTTTTACAAATTAATTACCTGATCCGTTTTGTTACACTCACCAGGGCACCATCCCTGCTGTTTGTGAAAGGACGGCAAAGGTAAGGGTAAAACGGGTATCATGGCTTAGGAAAATGGAAGTTTTTGAGAATTAAAGCGACAAATGGACTGATTTTACCGGCTTGCCGTAAAAAACAGCGGCATGATCATCGAAATCTGTGGGTGAATCAGTGGTGAAAAAGGTGATTTTCCCGTTTTTACTGCATTTTTCTTCGAGCTCCGGGTGCTTTTCCAGGTACACGCGGAGGCTATCAGCTACAATTTCGCCCTGGGATAATATGGTAACAGCCGCAGGTACATTTTCCCTTATCTTTTCCATTAATAAGGGATAATGTGTACAGGCCAGCAGTATGGTATCAATATTTGGGGACCTGCTCAAAAGGTTATTGATATTCTTCCTTATAAAATGATCTGCGCCCGGCGAATTGTACTCATTATTCTCCACGAGCGGAACCCACATCGGGCATGCCTCCTGTAAGACCTTAATTTCCGGGTAGAATTTTTGTATCTCAATCTGGTAGGAATTTGACAAAACTGTTCCTGTTGTGGCCAGTATCCCCACTTCGCCGGTTTTTGAGTATTGCCCGATGATCTCTGTCGTTGGCCGGATAACACCCAATACGCTTTTCCCAGCCCCGATCTTTGAAAGGTCGTTCTGCTGGATGGTACGAAGTGCTTTTGCAGAAGCCGTATTGCAGGCAAGTATCACCAGCGGGCAACCCTGTTCAAAAAGCCATTTTACACATTCCAATGTGTATTGATAAACTGTTTCAAAACTACGGGTACCATAAGGCGACCTTGCATTATCTCCCAGGTAGATATAATCATATTGCGGAAGCCGGGCCTCTATTTCTTTTAAAACAGTTAAGCCGCCGTAACCGCTGTCAAATATACCAATGGGTTGTTGCTTCATTTTATCAAAAATAACAAAGCCTCCCGAAGTACCGGGAGGCTTTTCTTTACAATAATTTTATTAATTGCCTGTTTTAGCGGCCGGTTTTGCCGGAACAGGGTCTTTAATACCAAGCTTTGTTTTAACCAAAGGTAAAAGGTCATCCCCCGGAGGCGATACCAAAATGGCTCCTGTAGAAGCATCCAATACATAACCGTAGCCTTTTTCTTTTGCCACAGCTTTGATCGCTTCAAATGCCTTCGTACGGATAGGAGCTATTTTCTCCTGTGCTTTTTGATTATACCTGTCTTGTGCGATCTGGTTCCAGTTCTGCACTTTCTGATACAATTCAATTATTTCATTCCTTTTGATCTCTTTCATGCTTGCATTAAGCGTGGCAGAATCTTTCACATATTGAGCGGCTTTTGCATCAGCTTCTTTACCGATATCCTGGCCCTGCAATCCCAATGCATCCTGGTAAGCTTTTAATTCAGCATCTGCTATTGCTGCTTCAGGCATTAAACTGATCAGTTCATCAGTATTAATATGCCCGATCTTTGTTTGTGCTGAGGCAGTAAAAAATCCTAACGCCATCACAGCTCCTACGATTAACTTTTTCATTGTTGTTTTAATGTTTATTGGTTTGTTTTTTATTTGTTTAGCTGCATGGCAGCCTGTCATTTATAGTTTATTTAACACCCAGGTTCCTCAACACATCTGCACTCCTGTCCAGTTTTGGGTCGGCAAAGATAACGGTAATTCCTTCACTTTTATCCAATATAAAATCATATTGTTTTTCAACAGCCAGCCGCTGAACTGCATTATAAACCCTGTCCTGTATGGGTTTTATCAGCTCCTGCCTTTTCCTGAACAGGTCGCCTTCAAAACCAAAGCGTTGTTTCTGCAGGTCACGTAACTCTTTCTCTTTATTATATAATTCATCTTCCCTTTTCTTTTTCAAAACATCACTCAGCATCACCTGTTCAGCATCATAGTCTTTAAACATCTTATCTACAAGGGCCTGTTTCTGATCCACTTCCTGTTGCCATTGCATACTGAACTGGTCCAGTGTTTTTTGAGCGTCTTTATATTCGGGTAGCTTGTCTAAAATGTATTTAGAATCGATGACGGCATAACGCTGTGCTTCACCGGCTGCAACAAATAACAGGAAGCAGGCGGCAAGTAAAAAAAGCTTTTTCATATGTGTATGTTTTAAACTTTTAAACATAATTCTTATTCAGGTTCCTGTCCTAACATAAATGTAAACTTAGCTGCTCCCTTAAGCCCGCTGGTTTTGTTGTACCTGTCAAAGCCAATACCGTAATCAAAGCCCAGCAAACCAAACATGGGGAGGAAGAAACGTACACCTACCCCGGCAGAACGGCGTAATTTGAAAGGATTGTACTCTTTAAAATTATACCAGCCATTTGCTGCTTCAAAAAATGCCAGCCCATAAATAGTACTGCTTGCGCTTGTACTGAACGGGTAGCGCAATTCCATTGTATACTTATTGAAAATAGTAAAGAATTGAGACGGCGTTATTCCATCCGGGTTTATTTTGGGATCAGATTTATCATAAACAGGATAACCACGATGCGCAATGATATCATAACCCAAAAGGGCAAAGTTATTACTAAGACCTGCATCCCCCAGTTGAAAACGCTCGAAAGGTGATATCTCCAGGTTCTTGTTGTACTTGCCTATGAAACCATACTTGGCAGCAACTTTTAAAATGAACTGCCTGTTTTTTTCTGCACCCCTTGCTGTTCCGATCGGCACAAACCATTCTGCATTCATGCGCCATTTGTGAAACTCGGGAAGTTTGTAGCTGTTAGCAGCACCGGATGTTATTCCCAGTGCCGTATATGGCAGGGTAAACTGGCCGCTTAACTGGAAGTTAGACCCGTTTGTAGGGAATATCGGGTTTGGACCTGCTGAACTACGCACCAGGGCGATCCGTAAACTTATATTGGTAGATTTTCCGTTACTAAGGCCCTGGAATATATTTGAATAATTCCTGAGCGTGTATTGCTGTATGTTAAGCGAATAGATAAGATTAAAAAAGTCATCAGGCCATTTCAATTGTTTACCAAGAGAAATATTTATGCTGCTTGTCTTAATATACGAAGTATCGCCGCATGATTTACAATAGCTGCCAAACCCGTCATATGCATTTGCATATTTTGTATTGGAATACCCGATGGTGAATGAGTTACGTTTTTTTCCACCAAGCCATGGTTCGGTAAAAGAGAAATTATAAGAACGGAAGGCTTTACCATTTGATTGGATCCTTGCGCTTAATTTCTGGCCATCTCCGGAAGGCAGCGGATCCCATGTTGATCTCTTTGTTATATTCTTTATGGAAAAATTATTAAAGGTAACGCCCAGTGTTCCGGTCAACCCGATACCACCACCAAAACCGGCAGAAAGTTCTAACTGGTCCGCAGATTTTTCTTCAATAGCCCAGTTGATGTCAACCGTCCCTTTGTCTGCATCAGGTACCACGTTGGGAACAATTTTTTCGGCATCAAT
>DATHEH010000158.1:0-16425 GCA_035318685.1 Ferruginibacter sp. | reverse complement strand
TGTATTAATAATTTTATTATTTAAAATGCATTTTTATCTCCCTTTAAAACGTAATATACGGTCAGAAAAAGGATCTGGATATCGAGCCACAAGGTCCAGTTTTCCAGGTACCACAGGTCTTTGTTCACCCTCATTTTAATTTGCTCAGGATTTGTTATCTCGCCGCGGTAGCCGTTGATCTGCGCCCAGCCGGTAATACCGGGTTTCAAAAACTGCCTGATCATATAATCATCCACTACTTTTGAGTAATCAGTCGTATGCTTAAGCATATGCGGTCTCGGGCCCACCAAACTCATCTCACCTTTAAAAACATTGAGAAACTGCGGAAATTCATCAAGACTTGTTTTCCTGATAAATCTTCCTATGGATGTCACACGGGAATCATTTAATGTAGCCTGCTTGATATCAGCATCCTTATTTGACCGCATACTCCGGAACTTCAGGCAATAAAATGATTTCTTATTCTTTCCTGTACGCAGTTGCTTGAAAAAAATGGGACCCCTGGATTCCAATAAGATCAACAGGCCCAGTATGGGTATTAACCATGATAAAACAAAGACAATGACAAACAGGCTGACAACAATATCAAGTGCACGTTTTTTTATCCTGTTGCCAACATCATCCAGTGGCTCACTGCGCAGGGAAAGTATCGGCAGTTCCCCGAAATATTCTATATGCACTTCCCTCGTGATAAATACCGAAAGGTTAGGTACGATCTTGAAGCGGATACATTCTTTTTCCGACTGGAACATCAGGTTGTAAATGTCTTTATTTTGCTCCGGCGTTATGGTAGAAAATATCTCCTGTATACCGTTATCCTTTGCTACCTGTAAAGTGTCGTCAATATTAGACAACACGGGGTAATGCGTCAGTTCCCGAACATTCTCGGGTTCCTCCATGAAGCCGATCAATTGTGTATTGATGCTGTCCTCTTCGAAATATTTGGCCAGTTTTTTTGCTGTATCGTTGTAGCCAAGTATGAGCACCTTCTTCACGATGTGGTCGCTCTTCTTATAATAATTCCTTATCCCGAGGTATAAAAACCGGTTTATCAGTAATGCAACGCCAAAGCTGGCAATGGTTGTAATGATAAATATCCTTGAAATATTAAATTCCCGGGTGAAAAACAAATAAAAGAAGATAAAAAGCACCCAGACCACGTACACCTGGATGGTCCTTTTTGTAAAATATTCAAAGACGAGGATTATTTTACCGGCATAAGTTCTTAATATAAATGATGGAATTAACCATAAAATATTTGAGATCACCCAGTAATTAAAATAGTCGTTTGAATAATCAGGAAGCCCCTTCCTGATCAAAAAAAGCTGGCAGATAAAATAGATGGCATTCAATACCAGCAAGTCTAAGAGCACCAGTGTTATCTGCAGGTATCGTTCAAACTGCCGGTTCATACGGTAAGCTTTTTAATAAGTTCTGGTTTTTTGCTAAAACAAATTTAATCTTTATGCAGGCATATAAATGGATCCAAGTGCATCAATTATCCTTTCTGAAGTGCCACCATCCCAAAATGGTGGTATTGTGCCTTTTTTCCATCTCCCATCCATGATCTTTTTCAAATACAATTTCAACTTTGAAATATCATCACCAATGAGTTCGTTAGTGCCGATCTCAACGGTTTCCGGTCTTTCTGTTGAATTTCTGAGCGTTAAGCATGGTATATTCAATACGGTGGCTTCTTCTGTAATTCCTCCTGAATCTGTGATCACGCCTTTTGCATTTTTTACCAGGTACATAAATTCAAGGTACCCCTGCGGATCGATCATTAAAATATTCTTACTGTCTATTTTAAATTTATCAATGGTCAGCCTTGTACGGGGATGTACAGGGAAAACAATTGGTAATCCTAAAGAGGCTTCTTTAATAGCAGCAAGTATTGCAGCTAATTTCTCAGGATCATCAACATTGGAAGGCCTGTGTAAAGTTATCAGGAAATATTCATTCGCCTGCAGAGCAGACTCATCCCAAAATGCAGGCTTTCGTATTCTTCCAATATTCTGGTAAAGTGTATCGATCATGGTATTGCCAACAAAGTGTATCCTTTGATCGGCGATCCCGTTCCTTTGGAGTTGTTTATTTGCTATTTCGCTGGTGGTAAAAAAATGATCACAGATAGCATCTGTTACTATGCGATTGATCTCTTCCGGCATGGTCATATCTCCTGACCGTATCCCTGCTTCTACATGGACCACATCAACGCATAATTTTTTAGCAGTAATGGTACAAGCCATCGTTGAAGTAACATCACCGACCACCAATACTACGGTCGGCCTGTTTTCCTGCAGTTCCTTTTCAAACTTCACCATGATGGCTGCCGTTTGCTCAGCCTGTGAGCCACCGCCACATTCCAGGTTAACATCGGGTTCAGGGATGCCCAGTTGCTCAAAGAAGTCGCCACTCATCTTCTTATCATAATGCTGTCCTGTATGCACTAAACGGTAATCTATTTTCTTTCCGGCATTTTGTGCGGCTTTGATCGCTTTGATGATAGGGGCGATCTTCATAAAATTTGGCCTGGCGCCAGCAATTAGGGTAATAATCATTAGAATTCAGGTGTTTATCAGTTTTTTGCTCTTAGCATAACGAATTAAGAAACTATTTATTTTCTTTTAAAGACCAGCCGGGCCTTTTCTTTAAGAACAAGGTATATAAACTCGGAATTGCCGAATAAATAGCGCTTCCACATACGCCGGGGTTCCTGCAAAACACGGTAGAACCATTCCAGCCCGCTTTTTTGCATCCATAAAGGGGCCCGCTTAACGAAACCTGCCACAACATCAAAGCTCCCGCCCACACCCATGATAAAAGGGGTTCGGATGAGATCCTTATATGTATTCAAAAAAATCTCCTTTTTAGGCGAGCTCATGGCAACAAAAAGAATATCGGCATTCGACTCGGCAATCTGTCCCGCTACCGCCTGCTCTTCTTCCTTTTTAAAATAACCATTTCGGTAACCGGCAATAATATCTTTGTTATAAAGCTTTGAATAAAATTCAACTACAGCTTTTACGATCTCTTCTTTTGCACCCAGGAAAAAAATACGGTATTGTTTTTCTGCACTCAGTTTTACCAATGATTCCATCAGGTCGATGCCGGCTACCCTTTCCGGTAACGGTGTATTGAACAGTCGTGAAGCCCATACAATGGCTTGCCCATCGGCATTGATAATATCGCAGTTAACTATTGATTCCTTTAACCCCGGGTCTTTTTGCGCATTGACCACCTTTGCTGCATTGATCACAACATGATGTATGGGTTTCCTTTCAATAATTGATTTATCAATTAATTGCAGGGTCTCCTGCATGGTTAGTGCATCAACAGGAATATTGCATATATTAATTCTGTTCATTTTTTTCAAATTTAATATACGTTGATAATGCATAAAACATCCATGACTGCGCCCAGCGTATGTAGGATATTTTTGATGAGAAATATTTATTGACCTGGTAATAAAAAAAACCTTTTTTTGATTGCATATTTGTTATAGTCCAGTCGAGAACCTTGTCCACCACCGCTTTGTGTTGCCCGAATTTTCCAAGCTTTGCCAGTGTAATGACCATCTGCGCCGGCGCATGTACATCTATCGGGTAAATGGAATTGTTATAATACTTCGGGATGCCTTCAACTGTAAAAAAAGTTTTTATGTAGTAATCAAACCCCTTGTTCACAACACTTACATAAGTATCATCTCCCGAAAATCTCATGTACTCTGCAATGCATTCCAGGTTGTACCCCGTATGAAAATTATCTACCCATTGATGAAAAGGAAGAGTGCCATAACCCCAGGAACCATCTTCACGTTGGTAACCGCAGCAGTAATTTACTGAACTTTTTGCCGCTTCGATCAACTCATTTTCTTTCGTAATATGATAAACCCGGCTCAGCAACCTGCTTCCCAATAAGGAGGCATTAAATACAACGCTTTTATCAAGAGGGGAATAAGAAAAGGCAAAATCCTTTTTCTCATTATAGGTCCGGTTCAGGTCCATCAGGATAAAATCACAGGTGCTTCTTGCTGTTTTAACCAGTTCATCATCTTTAATGATCTCGTAAGCATCGAGCAATGCATTTGCAATGAAAGTTGATGCTACTACGGTTGGTGTATTACGGGGTTGAAAAAAAGCACGTGCCTGCCAGTCAAAATTATAACCCCAGCATGCGCCACTATAACCCTCATTTTTTAATTCAAGTATTTTACCAATTAGGAAACTGATTTTGCTTTTATATTCTTCTTTTGGATCGGTTTGATATAGGTTGCAGTACCCTGCTAAAAATAATCCCAGGCCCTTTGGATTATAAGCTTTCTTTATTTGTAATGGCCCCCTCAGGTTTAGTGGAGAGCGTTTGAAAAATTGTATCCATGCAAGCCTTACGATCCGGTTCTTAGATACCAGTGGAAGAGCACGGAAAAAACTACTGTTCAGCCCGTCATAAGGATCATAACCCTTAAAATTCTCAGATTCGCAATATGTTTTAAGCCTGTTAAAAGACTCCGTTACCTGTGTATTCAATGTTTTCCGTTTGATAATGTTAAGCAACGTATGCTATTGCTTAAAAATGCGGGAAGCGATATGTTCATCCAGCCATGGATGAATCTCATAAAATGTGGCCCCGGCCTCCTTTTTATTCTCTTTCGGTATAAAAGAACTGTTTCCGGCGGTTTTTATTGCGGATACCGCCCTTTCTGCCAGTGTTTTTCTTAAAATATCCCTGATGCCTTTTACACTTTTAGCCTTACTGTAATCAAAGGGATAATAACCCGTAATAGGCCCCGAATCAATCCCTTTATTGATAAAATGTATGGTAGGAATTACTGGTATGCCAAGTAGTACTGAAAAGGAAATGGTAGATTTTCCACGCAACAAAGGAAGGTACCCCCAGTGATCATTTAGCAGCCCCCTCTTGAAAGCGCCAAAAATATTCTCCCTGATAATAAAATTCAGTTTATGAAAGCCTATATCGAAATTCCCTTCCCTCAGCACCTGCCCGATCCTTTCATCTTTATGTTCAAAATTGAGGGTGTGATATGGATGAGGATTACCCGCAGCCACTGAAAGCAATTTAACCGGTAACCTTAATTTTAAAAACTGGCTGATGCGGCGGCTGGGATGGTAGGGCAAAAAGAATTGCTCAACATGATGACCTTCTTTTTTTAAAGCTTTTATCATACTGCCAAAAAAAGGAGGAAAACCGATCAGGCAAATTCTCAGCGGATCCGTTTTGTCTTTGGCCAGATCCGAATCACGTGTATTTATAGTAACCGGGTAATTTTTGAATTGAGCAGGCTGCTTGTGATACCCTTTTTCGCTTATATTGGCATTAAATTTTTCCATGCATTGTTCCATCATAGCCTTGTCTGCATTTCCTTCCGTATAAAACCAAAGGAGCTCATTGAAATACCTGATATCATCTGTAGTTAAATAACCAATAGAAAGTAAGTTGAGTATCCTTGCCCGCTTACCGTTCGCTAATGTTTTCTTTCTTTTATAATGGATCTTAAAAAGCAATTCTTCAAACTGTCCAGGATCGGTTTCAAAGTTTTTTTTTACTGACTCCCAATTAATACTCTCTGCTCCCAGCAAAACATTAATATCAAAATGGCTCAATCCTCCCGGTTGAAATTCGTTTGAAGTAACTGATGTGTTTTGATGCATGGCCGGGCTTTGTTAAGCAGTTTTTATTTTTACCAAATTGCTTTTCTCATCTATCTCCTTTGAAAATTCGGTAAGCGTATTGAACTCGGCAACATCAGCATATTTTTCCTGCACGTATGACAGGAACCGCTCAATATCTCCAAAGTAATTATTATACTGCTTGGTATGACACTCGATCAGTATAGGAATTCTTTCATAAGGCGTATTTGCCAGTCTCTTTATCACCTGGTCAAAACTTACTTTTAAATAATTGAAAGGCTGGTTACCGATCTTGAGATGGGTTTTGTATGAGGTATAAGGAAATTTAGGTTTTGAATCTTCGGCAACAGGTGAAAGCGCTGTTATCTTTTCCGGTATTCGGCCATCATAAAAATGGCGCATGGAATCTTTTTTGGAGATCTTTCTTTTCACCATATCCGCTGCTAAATAACCCAGTCCTTTGATACCAGGTATAACAGTTTGCAGGGGAATAACAACAATGTCTTTTTTCTCTGCAGATATCCTACACAGGTCGTTATATTCCGGGTAATAAGGCATGGTGGTTTCTTCAAGCGTCGTATAATCTACACCGTTACCTGGTAACGCCATTCCTTTTCTCACACCCATCACAATTCTTATCCCGTACTTTTCCATATTCCTTAAAAGATCGCCTGAAGGCTGAAGTCCCCAGGACCCGCCTTTATATGCTACCACCTTATAGTTTGGATCAATAGGTTTAATGAGTTCTTCAAGATAATTTACTGATTCCCGTATAAGCGTCTCCTGCTCTTCCTTACTGTATCTCCCAAAGTTCCAGTTGTTACCGAGGTAAAAGAAATCATCCTTGCGGGTGGCGTTCATCCATTGCGGGTGTAGGTGAAGCTGGACATCAAACCCATAAGACTTCATCAGGCGAACCGTATCATCCCAAAGATTTTTTTGCAGCTTCAGGTTATAGTCTGAATTAACATGATCCTTATAAACCAGTTGCTGCACAACATCAACCATGAAGGTCATTTTTATGCCAAGCCGCTTTGCAAGCTTCATAAAGAACATAGAAGGCAGGTATTGCAACTGCGCCACGTTACCAAGGCCGTTACCCATTACCTCCCAGTCATCCTCGATCAATATTGTGAACCGTTTTCTCATTTTCAATTCATTTGTTTAATTAAATTCCGTTGCCGTAATCTTCTTCAAGGTTGATATTCTGCGGCATCCCCGTAAAAAGGCTATCGTGTATCTTAAAAGTAGTAAGGGTTGTAAGGCATATGGAACGGAAACTGATGGGGCTTTCATTGCCTGATTTAAGCGCATTGATGAATACCTCCACTTCTTCCTTATGGCCCTTGCCTGATGATTTTAATTTTACGGTCTTCCCGTTTTTATAAATAAGCCCGTCCCTGAAATCATTGATAACGCCGATCTTTGACCCGCTGAATACCTCTATCAATTCCTTTGGCATTCCTTTATCGCCGTTAGCAAGGTAAGTAAGGTTGCCTACTGAGCCATTTTTAAATTTTATCACTATCGCAATATTATCCGCAGGTGTGATCTTTTCATTTGTTGTATTGATACAATCTGCATAAACCTTTACCGGCTCTGAATCGGTAAAGTATTGCATGAGGTCTATAAAATGGCACATCTCGCCGATCAGCCTGCCGGCGCCAATATCTTTTTGTTGCAGCCAGTTGTCTTTCGGGATAAACCCGGCGTTGATCCGGATATTAATTACCATCGGCTCACCGGTATTTAAAAATTCTTTTTTGATACTGGCGCTCACCGGGGCAAACCGCCTGTTGAAACCAACCAACAGCGGCTGACTGTGTTTCTTTTGTGTTTCGATGACCCTGCCAAGCTCTTCAGTATTGATAGCAAGTGGCTTCTCCACAAATACATTCTTTTTCGCCTCCAGTGATTTGATAACAAGATCAGCATGTGATGAATGAGGCGTGGCAATAAAGATGGTATTTATTTTTTCATTGGCAAGTACGTCCTTTACTTCTGAAGAGCAGAAATTAAATCCAAATTTATCTCCTACATTCTTTGCGGTAATACCACGTGAAGTAACTACACCATCCAGCGATCCTCCGGATGATTTTACATTTGGTATCAGGTAACTTTGCGCAAAACTACCGGCGCCTATAAAGCCGGTATTAATTGTCGCTACAGGTTTATTGGAGATCCCTATTAAAGATCTTGACTTGGCATCATTCTCTGCATATTTCAAAAGTATCCCAATATGGTGCTCTTTAACTTTTCCTAAGATAATGTCGTAAGCTTTTTCCGCGTCATTGATATCTACGACATGTGTTGTTAATGGCTTTAAATTGATGTATTTCCTGGCGATCAGGTCAAGAAAGCTTTCCATATTTCTTTGTTCTGTCCACCTTACATAAGCATATGGGTAATCAACCCCGTTCTCTTCATAATTTACATCATAACGTCCGGGGCCATAAGAACAGGACATTTTAATATCGATCTCCTTCCTGTAATAATGCGGATCCCTCGGAACATTCATGGGTACCACACCAACAACCACAACCTTTCCTTTTTTCATGCTGATCTCTCCTGCCAGCTCTATCGGATCATTGGATTGTGTAGCTGCTGTAATTATAACGGCGTCAAACCCATGTCCGTTGGTAAAATTGTCGCAGGCCTTGATAAGGTTCGGGTCATTTCTTAATATGGCTTTATCAGCAGAATATTCATTCGCAATATTCACAAATGATTCTGAGAGGTCTATTCCGAAAACAGCACAGCCGTTTGCACGCAGCAGCTGGCAGGATATCTGTCCAAGAAGACCAAGCCCGATAACACATACCCTTTCACCGATGCGCACTTCTGCCTGGCGCACACCCTGCATGGCTATTGCACCAAGCGTGGTGAATGCTGCATCTTCAGCACTAACTTCGTCAGGAATTTTTACTACAAGATTTTGTGGAACTGCAATGATCTCCGCATGAGAAGCATAATCAACCCCGGCACAGGCTACCCTGTCACCAGTCTTAAATAAGCCATTCGTATCCATGCTTGATAAAACAACGCCACTGGTACTATAGCCTAATGCTTTTAGTGAATCCAGTTTAGCCCTCACCTTGCTGATGGTAGCGCCAAGTCCTTCTTTCTTTATATTCTGGATCACCTGTGCAACAAGGTCAGGCCTTTGCCTTGCCTTATTGATCAGGTTTGCCTGTGCAACTTTTACAGTACCACGTTCGGTTCCGGCGCTTATGAGTGAAAATTTGTTCTCAATAAGGACCATTCCTTCTGAAAGCGCGGGCATGGGCACGTCATCTACATATAATTCGCCTGTCTTAAAATTTTGTATTACTTGTTTCATCTTTTTATTTTACTTACTTAGGGTATGTTATTATAAAATCTATTTAATGTTTGTAGTTGATTGTTTGGAATATTTCGCGTATTCCGGTTTGTTCAATATGATTTCCTTTATCATTATCCTCGAAACAGAATCGATGCTGTGAAGCGGATCAAGAAAGTTATTCTTCTTTTCTGTAATAACATTCGGCCAGTTAAAATCATACAGGTCGCCGAATGATATGATATCGGCTTTGAATCTTTCGTATTCCCTGTTCAGCTTAAATTCATTTACCTTATTCTGTAATTCTGTATGTGTAGGCGATATGATGAATATTAGCTTGATCTTATTTTCCGCACAGTATTCAGATATCTTCTTCAATTCATTATAGTAATTCTTCGGGTAGGTATAATTCCTTAAATATCTTTCTTCTTCCCTCAACTCATACTGCCAGAATTGTTCCCTGGAAAAAGGCGGGTTTGCTGCTTCAACACCCTGGTTGAACAGTCTGGCCTTTAACAGCAACATAGTACTTTCCAGTGTAAATTTATTCATTAAATACAGGGGAATGGAATTTTTAACCTCGATCGCCGGCGATACCCTGTCTTTTAATAATGTGCCACTATACCCTTCTATACCGATGCCTATATATACCGTGTCGAGCTTATTCCTTGAGCTCAGGTCCCAGAATATTTTGATGACATCCTGCAAAGAGCCTGCACCCGCGGCCAGGTTCAACACCTTTTCGCCATTGACCTCTGTAAAAAAATCAGGCATTAATCTTTGGGCTCTTGAGTCACCCAGGACTATTGTCTTCGTTGGATTTCTTTCATATTCGATCAGGCGGTATAGGTAAGTATTCTTTTTACGGGCAAGGCTGTTTTTTAATTCAAGCTGGGCAGGGTTCTTTTCCCCGAAAAAATAATTGAACGGGTCTATTATCACCTCAAGTGCTATAAGGATGATAAAGGGTGATATGAAGATCAATATTTTTTTAATAAAATTCCACATACTGTTGCGCATCTTTAAAATTGGAAATAAACAAAATTCTCCCCGCTGAAAATTCCCAGGTAAAAAATGAGGAAGATCACACAATAATAAGAAAGCCACCTCACGGTAATATTCTCATTGCCGAAAAGCCGTATGCGACCCGGGTAGTATTCCTCCATGAAATCTTTAATGAATAAGATACTAAACGCTATAAAACCGTATAACATTGTATCTCCATCTTTATAAGGCCAGTGCAACGAATCCGTAAGGATCCTGCCGAAAATATGAAATACCTCAGGGACGGTATCCGCAGTACCTCCAAAGCTCAATGAAAAAGCAAAGAGCAGGTAAGTAAGCACACAACCTATCATTATATACCACCACCTGGTCTTCAAATTGAATCTCTCTTCAAAAGCATCTTTTTTTGATCTTGTAAGCATTTCAACACTTAAGGCAATACCCTGGATAGCGCCCCAAACCAGGTAGTTCAATGCGGCCCCGTGCCATGCCCCCGAAATAATAAAGGTGAGGTTCAATGCCAGTGCTATTCCCCAAACGCCCCATTTCCTGAAAGTAAATGCCAGTGGCGTATAAACATAATCTGTTAGCCATTGGATCAGCGACATATGCCAACGCCGCCAGAATTCCGACATGGTAGTAGCAAAGAAAGGACGGTTAAAATTTGGTATAACATTAAAGCCCATCACTTTTGCGCAACCTATCGCTATTAATGAGTACCCCCCAAGATCGCCATAAACCCTGATCGGCTGCATTAAAGAAGCCAGGAGTAAAGAGGACCCCACGTGCTGGTCTACATTATTGAAAACCGCGTCAATATATATGCTCAACCTGTCTGCCACTGCCAGCTTCATAAAATAACCCCAAAGCATCAATTGGAGTCCGCTTACAACCATTCCGGAGTTAAACTGGATTTTACTCTTAAACTGCGGGAACATATTTGATGCCCTTTCGATAGGGCCAGACATTACCACCGGGAAAAAAGATAAGAAAAGTGCAACGATCCCAAAATTCTCTTCTGCATCAATATCCTCGTTATATACATCGATCACGTAGCCCAGTGCCATGAACGTATAAAAAGAAATACCCACCGGCAGCAGGAAACTTATTTGCGGCAGAGCAAGACCAAGTCCTGCATAATTGAGTAAAGTAAATATACCTTCATTTACAAAATTGAAATACTTAAAGAAAAAAAGTGGCAACAATGTGATGACCACATCAATGATCAGGAGTTGTCTTTTCTTTTTTTCAGATTTTGCTTTTTGTATCTGTAAGGCAAAGAAATAAGTAGTTAGCGTAACACCGGCAAGTAAAAGTGCATATACCGGTTTTGTATTTAAGTAAAAATAGTAACTGGCAACCAGCAGGAATACCCACCTGAATTTTTGCGGAAGCAAAAAGTACACGACGAGTACAGCAGGAAAAAATATTAAAAAATTAAAAGAAGTAAAAACCATGAAACTTATAATTTAGAACTAATAATAGCTATCATATCTCCTACGTTTGCCATTTTATTCAGTTCCTTTAACCTGAACTTTATTGAAAATTGGTTTTCCACTTCTGCAATAAGTAGCATATGGGATAATGAATCCCAGTTCTCCACATCAAGGGCGGTTAGCTGGTCTGTAAGTTCCAGCGTTTTGTCTCCAAATACCTTCCTGAAGACCGGGGTCAATATTTTTACGATTTCTTCTTTTTCCATTGTCCTTTTATTATTTTTTTTTCATCAGTCACTATCCTATCATGATCAAATACTTTTTGTCCTGGCAAAGTCCAGGTATGTATGAAAGAATACCTAACCAACTTTTGCTGCTATCAGCGTTACCAGGCTTCCAACATTGTCGAGTTTGCCCAATTCCTTTAACTTGAATTTTATAGAAAATTCGTTTTCTACTTCACCGATCATTAACATATGTGTTAAGGAATCCCAGTTTGCCACATCGTTTGCTGTTAACTCACTGCTTAACACAATTGTTTCATCATTAAAGGTCTTCCTGAAAATTGCCGTCAATTGTTCAAAAATTACTGTCTGCTCCATGTTCTTATTATGATTTTAATTTAATGGTCAATTTATTTCAAAGTCATCAGACAGCACAAATCCATCTTCCAGGTGAATGATAACCTCGTCAGCAGCCTCGTCAAAATAAAATCCCGTGTCCGGGTATTTTTCTTTCAATTCGTTTTCACTTGTTGGATCCGCTATCTCCGCCGCCCAAATAGTATAATTTTTATAGAATGCTCCTTTATAGGGCAAAGATACAGCCCTTACCAGGTTGTACACCTGCTGTTTTGATCCTGACAGCCTGATCTCCCTGTCGCTCTTTTTCAATGGCCCGAAATAACTAACAAACGTAAGGTCCTGCCTGGCCGGTATGAATGAAGTGTCTTCCAGTAACCTGATCGCTTCTACAACAATTTTCTTATAGATAGCAAGCATTTTGGTTTGTACACTTAAAATGTATTCATTTTCCGCAAGCGGGAATTTTTGCTGTACTATTATTTCTCCCGTATCCACATCAGCATCTATATAGTGAACTGTTACGCCCCACTCATCATCCCCATGTATAATTGCCTGGTGCTGGGGAGAGAGTCCCCTGTACTTTGGCAAAAGAGACGGATGAATATTTATTGCGCCTCTTGCAGCCTGTGAAAATATTTCCTTATCCAGAATCTTCCGCAAATGTGCGGAAACGATCAGGTCGGGCTTTATTCTTTCCAGGTGCTTTTTAACATTTTCTGAATTGACATTTTCATCCTTTACCAATTCGATATTATATTTCTTAGCGGCTTCATCCAATACCTTGTCTTTTTTATTAGGATAATCCGGCGTAACTATTATTGAGACCTTATGCCCATTTTCGATCAAAGACCCGATCACAGCTGATGTAAAAATATCTTCCCCGAATACCGCAACATGCATAACCTAAAATTTTTCTTTTAATACTTTCCTGTCGATCTTTCCATTCGTATTGAGCGGAAATGAACTGACAAATCTCCACTGGGTTGGCACCATATAACCCGGCATTTTCGATTTCATATAACCGACAAGCTCTTTTGTATCAAACTCCCCCGACTCTATTACCATCCCGATCTCTGTATTATTGAGCTGGTTGGTAAAAGCTATGGCAACCGCATTGATCTTTTGCAAATGTTCTTTAGCAAAAAATTCAATTTCAGAAAGCTCAACACGGAAACCCTGCACTTTTACCTGCGAATCTACCCGGCCCAAATACATGATATCGCCCTCATCATCCGCAATACAAAGGTCACCCGACTTATAAAAGCGGGTGCCGGTACCATTATATTCAATATAAAAGAATGCTTCTTTATTCTTTTCCTCATTTTTCCAGTAACCCGGCGTTAACTGTACACCTCCCAGGCATAACTGGCCCTTTTCCCCTGTTTTAACTATTCCATCAGCTTCATTAACGATAATTGTGTAAGTTTCGTGCATTGCACGGCCAATTGATAATAATCCATTTGAGACTTTATTATTTCCGCCCCGGTCATATGTATAGTGTGTGCAGAAAATAGTATCCTCTGTTGGGCCATAAACGTTCATGATCTTAGCGTTGGGTATACAGGCGGACCACTCGCTGGTTACATCCAGTGGAAGTGCCTCCCCGCAAAACAAACTGTATTTCATACTTGCGCAATCGATCTCATCAAAATAGGGCCGCAGGTACTGGATGATCGAAGGCACCATCAGCGCAATGGTCAGGTTATGTTCCTCAAATAACTCGGCAATATAATTGAACTTGATCTTATCTTTTGGTATGGTATAAACACAGGCGCCTTTTAATAGTGGCACCAGGTAAGACATTACGGACAGGTCGAAAGTAAGTTCAAACATTTGCAGGCATTTATCTTCCGGGCCTGTTTCAATTCCCATTGCAAAAAAAGCTTTGATGAAGCCGGCAAGATTGGAACGGGTAATAGGAACGCCTTTTGGAACACCTGTTGTGCCTGATGTAAAAAATATATAAGCAAGCGACTCATCAGGTATCGATAATGCTGTTAAATTAATTTCTTTGAAGACCAGTTTCTTTGATTCGATCACAGCGAGGTTGGTGAACAATGGTTGCTGAGACGAATCAATCACCACAGATATACCTGCCTGGTTAATAACATTCCCATTGCGTTCGGCAGGTGTATCGGGATTAACCGGCACATAGCATTTTCCTTCAAGCCATAAAGCAATGATGGCGGCATAGGTTTCAAGGTCATCGTTTGCAACCAGCCCCACATTAATATTGTCCTGGTCAAGTTTTTTTACTTCATCACGTATGGCAGAAACTGTTTCCGCGAACTTGCGATAACTATAAAAGACACTATTTATACAAAATGCATTATTACCTGCATATTGTTCAACCGAAATTAAGAACGGTTGCAGCACCTGATCCTGAAATGTATTTTTATTTTCCATTTTACTTTATTGCGAGCAGTTATTTATCTAAAAATTCCCTGCACCATAATTCGAGCGTAAGCAACTGGTATATCTGGTAGGCATTGTCCTCAATGCCGCTCCTGTCGTTATCAATTAATTTTTTTACAACAGGATAGTTTACAAATCCACGCTTTGTTATTGTTTGTTCCGACAGCAGGTCGTCCACCATTGGCCGCAGGTCATTTGATATCCACGACCTGATGGGTGCACCAAAAGAGGCCTTAGGCCTGTATATGATATCTTTTGGCAGGAATTTTTCTGCTGCTTTTTTTAAAATATATTTCGACTCTCCATTTTTTATTTTAAGATCGCCGGGTATCTGCATTGCTTTTGTAACAACAAGCTTGTCTATAAAAGGTACCCTTACTTCCACAGATGCCGCCATGGAAGCCCTGTCTGAGTATGTTAAATTGAGGCCCAACATGAACATGCTGATATCCGTATTGCAGATACTGTTAACTGCATCGCCTTTGAATTTCGAGTTGAATAATTCTTTATGCTCGTTGTTAATGGCTTCAATGCCCGGCCAGTAATTACTGGTCAATAATTCTTTTAACTCGGGCGTGTCATAATAAGAATAACTTCTCATGTATGCTCTTTCCAACGGCATTGTCGCAAAGCTCATGAACCGCTTCGCCCATCTCCCAAATTTAAAACCCTTACCGGAAATTTTAACCGGCAGCATATTAACAACTTTAGAAGTGAGATATTTAAGTGGCTTAGGTAACCTGTTGAACCGTTGTGCCATCAGGGTAGCCTTCTGCCTGCGGTAACCGAAGAATATTTCGTCGGCGCCCATACCGGATAATAATACCTTAACGCCTTTTGCCTTCGCTGCTTTACAGATGAGATAAGTATTAATAGCTGCAGGGTCGCCGATGGGTTCATCCAAATGTTTTACCATGTGCGGCAAGTCTTTAAGAATATCCGGGCTTATTGTTATGATGTTATGATCAAAATGATGCAACGCAGCCAGTTGGCTTGCATACTTTTCATCGTCAGGCATCTTCTCTACTTTTTTATCCTTATCGTCAGTGCCGATGGTATAAGTGGAAAGATGTTCGTTTGTTTTTTTTGCAAGAACGGAGATCAATGAAGAATCAAGTCCCCCACTTAAAAAAGAACTTACGGGCACATCGGCCACCATGTGACGTTTAACCGATGCTTCCATTACATTTGCAACTTCTTCAGCCGCACGATCTATATCCGCGGAGAGCTTTGTATCAACATTATCCGGCAGGTCCCAATACTTTACCAGCTTTATGCCATTCGTCTTACTATATGTCATGTAATGCGCAGGAGGAAGTTTAAAGCACCCATTGAACATTGTTTCGTTACCGGATATCCATATATAATTGAGACAACTTACCAGTGACTTGGCATTGATGCTTTTATTAAAGCCGGGTATTGCTGCGAGTGTTTTTAATTCTGAACTGAATGCAAATGCCCCGTTTATCTGCGTATAAAATAAAGGCTTTATTCCGAAGTGATCCCGTACAATGAAAAGGTCATGGGTATCTTTATTATAGACTGCAAAAGCGAACATGCCAAGAAAATGATCAAGGCAACTATATCCATAGTGCCTGAACATTTCTAATACCACTTCTGTATCAGATGAAGTAGTAAAGGTTACCTGCTTTTCAATCTTAAGTTTTTCCTGTAGTTCTTTATAATTATATATTTCGCCGTTGAAGATGCCCACAAGGTTATGCTTATGAAAGGGCTGGTTAGCAGCCTCGCTCAAATCAATAATGGAAAGGCGCTGGTGTGCAAAGGCAATGTGGTCATCATGCCATACGGCCTGGTTATCCGGCCCACGGTGTTGCTGAACACAGTTTGCTTTTGCAGCAAGGTCTGCATTATCTTTAAATCCAATAAATCCGGCAAGTCCACACATTTATAAATAGTTTACACTTTTTTATGTTCAGGTCTTAATAAAATATTCAAGCAGCTTATTAACGATCTTTTCTGCAGTAAATTTTTCGGCCAACACTAAATTATTT
>DATHEH010000157.1:0-16309 GCA_035318685.1 Ferruginibacter sp. | reverse complement strand
TCCGCCAGTTCCGTAAACTGGCTATGTATATACATGCAGAAACAAAGCAAACCGCACCGGTGATCGTGGATAAGGACCTGACTGCTGTTATACGTATAGGAACAGATTTTGTAAACAATTATTATGAGATACGCATCCCCTTAAACTTAACCGGGCTTGGAGCAGCATCGCTTGATCCTAATTCAAATGCCTACAATGATACCCTGTGGATACCGGGCAATTCCCTGGATGTTGACCTGCAATCGCTGGTGAAACTGAAACAGGAAAGGAATCTCAGCCCAACACCATCCACTACTATTTACCGGCAATTACAGGGCAACGGCCATTTATATTCTGTAATGGGTAATCCTAACCTTGCCGAAATAAGGGGGATATTAATAGGTGTTGAGAACACTAATGTTGAAACTGCCTGTGCCGAAATATGGGTAAATGAACTGCGTCTTTCTTCCCTTGATGAATCGGGCGGATGGGCGGCATTGGGCAGGGTAGATGTTAACCTTGCCGACCTGGGAACGATCTCTCTTTCTGCAAATACACACAGTTCGGGCTTTGGAACATTGGAACAAAGAGCAAATGACCGCTTCCGGGATAATTTCCTGCAATTTGACCTTGCTGCAACCCTCGAGCTGGGCAAGCTGCTTCCCAAAAGAGCAGCATTATCTATTCCCGTATTTGCAAGCTATTCACAAAGTGTGAGTACACCGGAGTATGATCCGTTCGACATGGATATAAAGCTGAAGGATAAATTACAAACAGCGGCAACAAAAGCAAACAGGGATTCCATAAGAGAGAACGCTGTTGATTTTACTTCCACCACCAGTGTGAACTTCACAAATGTGCGCAAGAACCGAACGAGTACAAAGAAGCCAAAGATCTATGACATCTCCAATTTCGATGTGAGTTATTCATACCTCAAGATCAAGAACCATACGCCGTTAATTGAGCGTAATGAAATAACGAAACACCGTTACGGGTTAGGGTACAATTTTGCGCCCAGGCCAAAATATTATGAACCCTTTAAAAGGATATTCAGGAAAACAAAACACCATTGGTTCGACCTGGTAAAGGATTTTAATTTTAACCTGGTGCCATCGCAGTTAAGTTTCAGGGCAGATGTAAACCGGCAGTTCGGTGCCATACGTCCGCGGAGTATCGGAGCTTCCAAGTATTCTATCCCCGAAACCTATGACAAGTATTATATTTTCCAAAGGGATTATATCCTCCGCTGGAATATTACACGTTCTATCAATTTTGATTTTACGGCTACCAATAATTCAAGGATCGATGAACCCGCAGGCCGCCTTGATACCAAGCAGAAAAAAGATACGGTGTGGAGGAATTTATTGAAGGGGGGAAGAAATACACTGTATAACCACACGGCCAATTTCACGTATACATTACCTACTGCAAAACTGCCATTGCTCGACTGGACAACAATGAACCTCCGGTACCAGGCTTCTTATACCTGGATAGGCGCATCCCGTTTGGCAGTTGAGCTGGGTAACATCATTGAGAACGGGCAGCAAAAAGAAGCAACAGTTCAGTTAGACTTCAACCGTTTGTATCAAAAATCAAAATGGTTAAGACAAATCGAGCAGCCTTCCAATATAGAAGACAGGGAAAAATGGCGCAGCAGGATAACGAAGGTCAAAGACACCGTGCTGAATAAAAAAGGACAGAAGGTAGTTAAGAAAAGAAGGATCGTGGATAAAACTGCCGTGCCTTATGTTGGTGGGATAGAAAAAGTATTTGGTAAACTAATTACCAGTATCAAGGGCGTAAATATTTCCTTATCAGAAAATGCACATACACGCCTGCCTGGTTATACAGACAGTACAAAATATGTTGGCCAAAACTGGAAGAGTATGGCGCCGGGGGTAGATTTTCTTTTAGGAAGACAACCCGATACCGCCTGGCTGAACCGGGCTGCTTCAAAAGGGCTCATTACCAGGGACACAAATTTTAATTCCCTTTTCTCACAATCTTTTGACCAGCGGTTAACCTTTGCTGCGCAATTAGAACCTGTAAGAGACCTGAATATTACGGTAAACCTCACCAAGACCTTTAATAAGAATTACACAGAAACATTTAAATACGCTGATACAGCCGGCCTGGGTAATTTTAAATTCGGCCACCTCAATCCATATGCAGGTGGTGGTTTTGATGTTTCCTATATCGCCTTTAAAACCTTGTTTGGAAAATTTGATCCCAACCGCGTTTCTGCAACCTTTAAGACATTCCAGGATTACAGGTTGATATTGTCTGAACGTTTGGGAAAAGCAAATCCTTATAGTGCTGGCCAGGTTGGTGCGGATGGTTATTATTTTGGTTACGGAAAGTATGCCATTGATGTGCTCATCCCTTCCTTTATTGCAGCATATACCGGGGAAGATCCTAAAAAGGTTTCCCTGATCAGGCAAAACAACCCGAACATCAAATCAAATCCTTTCCGTGGTATCATGCCAAAACCGAACTGGAAGATCGATTATAACGGGTTGAACCGTATCAAAGGACTCGATAAGATATTCACCAATTTCACTTTATCACACGGGTATACCGGCAACCTGAGCATGAACGGCTTTACATCAGCATTGCTTTACCAGGATATATCCCGGTTCGGGTACCCTTCTTTTTATGATACCTTATCAGATAATTTCATTCCTTACTTCCTTATACCTAACCTGACCCTTGGTGAACAATTCTCCCCGCTTATCGGGTTTGACATGATGTTCACCAATAATTTCCAGGCTAAGTTCGAATATGTAAAGACCAGGCAACTTAGTTTAAGCCTTATCGATTACCAGTTGAGTGAAGTGCGCAGTACCGAGTTTACCATTGGTGCAGGATACCGTAAACGTGGATTGAAACTGCTAGCCGGTTTAAACCTGCCTAAATGGTTAAGTAAGGATGGGGGTAAAAAACTGGATAACGAGATCAATTTCCGTATTGACTTCAGGATACGTGATAATGTTACTGCCAACAGCAGGCTTGACCAGGATAATAATTTTGCCACCGGTGGCAGTAAAGACATTACTATCTCACCATCAGTAAATTACTTTTTGAATAACCGCGTCAACGTAGAACTGTATTTTGACCAACGCAGGGTAAATCCTTATATTTCTTCCAGCGCACCTATTGTAAATACAAAGGCTGGCGTAAGGGTGAGAATATCGTTGACGCAATAAAATGACCTGATCTCCGGACTAATCATTTTTATTGTATTACCGGCATCAAAGCATAAAGAGGCCGTCTCATTAATAAAAATGAGGCGGTTTTTTAATGCCATTTATTTTGGAACGGAAATTCATTTAGAGGGTTATCGGAAAATCCGGATACAAAGTATACAAACTTCTTTTTTAAAGGAGTTTTTCAAACTAAACCGATTGCGATGGGGTAGGGGAGGGCCTACACAGGAGTTGTGCAACAATAAATAATGACCCCTATTTATTGAACAATTGACGTTGAATGAACGAAGGATGAACGGCAGATGAACGGAGACATATAGCCTTATCTATGACTTTTAATAGCTTTACCTATGATTTAATATATATTGACTATCCGCTTAACTGAACCTTCGGTTTTTTTGAACCACACAGGCACATAGAAACATAGGTTTTCACATAGAATTCTATGCGTTTCTTCCTATTGTGTACTGTGTTTCTATGTGGTTCCATTTGAAGGTTCAGTTAAGCCGATAGTCACTTAATATATATTATTTATGGCCAGAGTATTTAATAATGCGCTACTGGATGGGGTGAGCGGCAGGATCGGAGAGAAGCTTGTAATAAAGCAATACAGGTATGGAACGGTTATCAGTGCCATGCCGGACATGAGCCGGGTAAAAAAGAGTGCGCTGCAAAAGCACTACCAGGGAGATTTTGCAGATGCGGTAGCTTATACCCAAAGTATTGTACATGATCCCCGTAAAAAGGCAGTTTATACAAAAAAAATACCTAAAGGTAAAACCGTGTACCATGTAGCCATACAGGAATACCTGGCAAAAAAGAACCAGAAGAAAAAGCGTTAATGTGCCCTACCAAAAAGCAAGGTACTGCGTTTTCTTAAGGATTAGGGTGATGGTGAGACCAGGATAGACATAAAAAAGTCCCCGTGAAGACGGGACTTATATTAGATATCGGTTAGTGGATTATTTCGTTTTTTTAAGCAGCATCACATAGCCACATAAAACTTTTTTCTTCTTATTTACCTGTACGGGTTTGATCATATGGTATTCTGAGAACTTCGGTATATAGGAGTAACTTATCACGTTACCATCCACGTCCCCCCACATTTTTTTCTGGTAAACAACCTGCCTTTCATTCCAGTCGAACATCCTTACTTCATACAATTTTGAGCTGATATCGCCGATAAATACAAACTGGTACCAGCTTCCTTCCGTTAAAGGAACAATTACAGGCATTTCGTATTCACTTTCCATTTGCATGGAAGCCTCTTTTACAACGATAAATCCCTGTTTGGCTAATTCCTGTTTAATGCTGTCGGCCTGCTGAAGTATGGCAGGTGAAGAACATGGGCTTTGGCGGATAACCTGCTGTGCAAAAGCGCCCGAACCAACAATGGCCAGGATCAAAGTGCTGGTGATCAATTTAAGGGTTTTCTTTTTCATTAGAGATAAATTGGATAACGGATAACGGAACAATTTTACAACTTTTTGCCGGCACACGCAAGTTAAATTCTAAAATCACTGGTTTACTGTAGTTTATAACGGGAATCAGGGGCGCTTTATTACAGAAATCGGGGGTTTTTCCGGTACTTATGGGGTTTTATGAAAATAGTAAGCTCCCGCCTGCTGTGTACAGGTGATCACCAGGTCATTGATGCAAACATGGTCGGGCAGGTTGGAACAATAGAAGATGGTATCGGCAATGTCTTCCGGGGTGAGGGGTATTAAACCCTCATAGGCGGAGGCAGCTTTTGATCCCTTCCTTTTAAAACGCACCAGGGAAAATTCGGTTTCCACAGCCCCGGGATGGATACCCGTGACCTTGATATTATTTTTCAGCAGGTCAATACGCATCGAGCTGGTAATGGCATCAACTGCAAATTTACTGGCGCAATACACATTTCCTTTTTCATATACTTCTTTACCGGCCACTGAACCCATATTAATGATATGCCCTTTCTTTTGCTCGATCATAAAAGGCACAACGGCCTTGCTGACATAGAGTAATCCGTGCACGTTAGTGTTTAACATGGTTTCCCAGTCATCGATATCCGCGTCTTCAAAACTATCCTTTCCCAATGCAAGTCCGGCATTATTGATTAGGACAGCGATCTTTCTCCACGCTGCAGGGAGGTTTTTAAACACAGCAGCAACAGCGTCTTTATCCTGCACGTCAAAACACAACGACAAAACAGCTATGCCGTATTGGTTTTCAAGGTCTGCTTTCAATTGCACCAGGCGCTCATTTCTCCTGCCGGTTATGATGATATCATTTTTTGCTGATGCAAATTTTTCCGCACAGGCCTTTCCTATGCCTGATGTGGCTCCTGTTATTAAAACGATCCTGTTCATACATGCAAAATAAGGGAAGGATATTATACCACAAAGTTTCACAAAGGTGGTACACAAACATGCTAAGAGGAAAAAAGAGAGAAAGGGGTAAAAACAGAAGATAAAGTTCGTAAGACGCAAAATGAAAAAAAAGAAAAATCCTATTTCCTCTATCTCTTTTTCTCTTTACCTCTTAGCCTATCGTATCAAAACTGCATTTCCTTTTTTCCTGCGGAGCTGTCCTTTATAGGTAACGCCTTCGGCCATCCATACAAAATTTGCCGGGTCCTGGGCTTTGCCGCCATACCTGCCATCCCATCCCTTACCTTTTTCGGTGGTGGAGAACATGAGCACGCCCCAACGATTGTATACCCGGAAGAAGTTAAGGTCTTTCATACCAATCAGGATCGGTCGGAGTACATCATTAATATTATCGCCGTTTGGCGTAAAGGCATTGGGTACATATATATCCGGGTCCAGCTTATATAATTTTATATCGATCGTATCCGTTCCTACACAACCAGCAAGAGAGGTAGCGGTTAATATATACTGTATATTTTTTTGCGGTAAAGAAACCGGGTTGGGTATTGCCGGGTTGTTAAGCCAGGTGGAAGGGCTCCACACATAGCTGTCAGCACCGGTTGCATGTAAGAATAAGGGCTCTCCTTCAACAATACTGGTATCACGGGGGCCTGCGTCTGCTTTTATGCGTTGGTACACCCTGACCCAGATGGTATCTTTTACAGGTTTGGGACAACCAAGCGTATCCCTGATGGTCACGATATATCGTATGTTCCCGGTTGGCAATGAGCATACAGGGTTAGCGATAAGGCTGCTGTTTAAAAAACTTTCCGGGCTCCATGCATAGCTGCTGCCACCAGTTGCTTTTAGCTGCGTTGAAAATCCTAAACAAATGGAGGTATCAGGTCCTGCATTGGCAAGTGGATAAGGAACCACGGTAATGGTTACTTCGCCCTGGCTCTGGCATTTACCGATATTTCCTACCAGGGTATAAGTGATAGTAGCCAGCGGTTTCACATACGGCCGCTTGAGTGTATCATAATCCAGGTAAGTGGATGGCGTCCATTTATAATGCAATGCATCGCTTGTTACATTCAGGAAGAAACCATCTGCCTGGCAGGTTGTAGTATCAGCCCCCGCATTCAATGAAACAACATTTTTCACATCCACAAATACCGAATCCCTGGAACGGCATCCCACTGAATTGGTAAGACTAACGTAGTACCATGTAGGCACATCGGGACTCACCACCGGGCTTGCAATATTGGTATTGCTGATCATATAGTTTGGCGTCCAGCTAAAATTTCCTGTGCCGCTGGTTGTAAGCTGGAGGGTATCTATGTTACAGATAAGTGTATCATTGAGCGTACTGATCAACGGTGCTGTGCTAAAGTCAACAAAAACAGTATCGGTCCTTAGTTTGGGGCAACCCGCCACGCCAACTGCCACAATATAATATGTAGGCGCCGTGGGTGAAGCAACAGGGTTAGGAATGTTTGGGTTACTTAAACCCGTAACAGGTGTCCATTGATAACTGGCGCCACCGCTGGCACTGAGTTGGGTGGACGTTGGGACTACATTGCACACAAAGGCATCAGCCCCTGCATTTGGAATTGCCAATGGCCGCACAATAATATTTTGGTTTGCCGTGGCCACGCAATGTGTTCCCCATGTGGTGGTAAGTGTATAAGTTGTGTTAACCACAGGATAAGCTCTTGTTACCTGCCGGCCCGGAAATTCAACAGTGGCCATGGGTGTCCACTGCCAGCTCACATTTGTTAAATGATTACTGCTGCCCGATAGTACCAAAGTATCTTCTTCGCAAATAGTTGGCGGGGCAGCGATGATAGCATTGGTAAGGTCAAGTTTTGGCGTTACGGTCAATGAATCCCTGCTTTTACATCCGTTGGCATCCGTGAGCGTAACAACATACTTTGTTGGTATGGGTGGGTACACCAATGGTGTTGCCGTGTTAGCTCCTGTGATATTCGTTGCGGGTGCCCAGTTAAAACTGCCCGTGCCTGTAGCCGTTAGCTGAAGACTGTCTAACCCGCAATAAGTAGTATCACCCGGGAACAACGTAAGGGGAGGCAGGCCGTTAATGATAACGTCTTTATTATAGATCTTTAAACATCCTTTATCATTGGTAACAATGAGCTGCACATTATAGGTGCCCGGGATACTATAGGTATAGGCCGGGTTTTGCAAATGACTCGTATCTGCAAGTGTGGAAGGGTCACCAAAATCCCATCTCCAGGAATCCACCGGACCATATCGGCTATAAGTGGTATCGGTAAACTGTACGGGTAGCCCAATACATAGCGGTGCAGAATTTAAAAAGCCAGGCAGGAACCCGGGATAGACCTTCATGGTTCTGTAAGCCGTGTCGGTACAGGGCAATCCCCTGTTAATTATAAATCGTACAATATAAATTCCTGTATCCGGGTAAGTATAAGGTGGGTTGTCAAGCAATGACGTATCCGCAAGCGTGGTAAGATCTCCAAAATCCCAGAAAACATCATTTGCACCGGAACTTGCGTGGTAAAAATTTATGGTAAAACCATCGCAGGTTGTATAGTCGGGATTAGGATTGGCAATGACCGGGGTACAGGGTGTTATTTTTAAGTGGAGTTCTTTTCTTGATTCCGCGATCGCAATGCCATTCCTGTATTCTGTAACACATACGTTTATCACATATTCTCCTGTAGGAGGTGCAATCCCGCTAATAACACCCGTTGCCGGGTCAATGGTTACAGCTGAGCCCAGCGGTTGCGATCCTGTATATGGGAAAAGATAAGGTGCGGCGGCATAAGGTGGTGGCGCAGCAGTGTTGGGTGATGAATTCGTGCCATCACCGCCGTTATATGCATCACAAAACCTGTAAACGAGGGAATCATTATCAATATCGGTAGCGGTAAAATTTAATGAAAATTCGCTGTTACTGCATACAATAGCGGTGTCATTAAAAATAAATTTCGGACTGGTGTTTTGCTGGGCTGTTGGGCCGTCACTTAACCCGGGTATTTTTATTGTATAAGTAGCACCTATAGCATCTGAAGGAGGGAAAACATTACTTATAAAATTTATTCTGCAACACCGCTGTTTGGAAATAATATAGCCATCGTTATTTGGGGTCAGTTCCACAATGGTTTCATACGTTCTGATTTCATAGCATATGGTAGGGATATTGGTAATACAGGGATAACAAAACGGCATGTTGCAGTTTTGGATCTGAACAGGTGCCCCGGGAAATACGGCCACATCCTGTATAAAATTATGTGGTGCCGATCCGGAATAAAATGTAAAGAACCAGGGTTGTTCGGGTACAGCAGTATTGCATTCCACATAAAAATTCAATCCAACCCTGTAACGTAATTTGGCCGGGTCGATGATACCCGGGCCAAGGTATTCGTAATACATCCAGCCACCCTTGGTATGGGTGGCACAGATATCCTGTACAAATACAATTGATAAAATAAGAAGCAGTAAAAATTTCTTCATCTTATTGAAGGTTGAGCAGCTAACCGGGCATTAAAGCTAATGAAAAACACCGTCTTTTCAAAAGGGATGGGGATTTAAACTTATTGACAACTCCGCCCTGATTCCCGGCCGGGGGGTGAATGCCATCTATAAATTACTTATATTTATATCGCCCTTCCGCCACCCTGGAAGAGAACCTGTCAACTATAATGTATTTGTATGAAATTATATCGAGCTGTTGTGTTAAGCAGTTGCCTCTTCTTTTCTTTTCTCTTCCATTCCTGCCAAAAAGAATTTTTATGCGAATGGTGTAAAGAAAACTTTCCCCCTGTTGCCCGGGCGGGTGCCGACCAGGTCATTATACTGCCAAAAGATAGTATAACGCTGAATGGCAGCGCTTCCACTGATGACGGGACAATCGTTTCCTACAGGTGGAAAAAACTAAACGGGCCGGTTTCCTCCAATATACTAAAGCCAAATGATTCCAATACCGTTGTAAAAGCATTAACGGAAGGAGTATATGACTTTGAGTTAACGGTTACAGATGATGGTGGTCTTGCGGATAAAGATACCATCCAGGTACGTGTTAATCAGCCGGGTGCAAATTTTCCCCCCGTTGCCTGTGCGGGCTCAGACCTGGTCATCACGCTCCCCGTGAGTAAGGCTAACCTCAATGGTTCCTGTTCTACTGACCCCGACAATAATATTGTGCAGTATGAATGGACAAAAATATCAGGACCTTCATTCTTCTCTTTTGTTTCCGCCGGTACAGCAAAAACACAGGTTACCGGCCTCGTTGAAGGGCTGTACGGATTCGCATTAAAAGTTACAGATGCCGGAGGGCTTTTTTCGATGGATACTGTAATGGTCAGTGTAATAGTGCTCAATTGCAACCTCAGTCTTCCCCCGGTCAATTCCCAGTTGCTGTCCATTGGAACCCTGACGCAACCCCGTACCAAAATGGCGGTAGCAGCCGCAGGCAATAAGATCTTATATGCGGGGGGGATAACAAATACCGGAATTGTCTCATCACGGGTAGATATCTATGATATCAGTACGAATACCTGGTCGAATGCTTCTTTAAGCGTGGGACGATATTATATCGGATCCGTTACCGTGGGAGACAAGATCTTTTTCGCGGGCGGGGAAACCGGGTTTATGAGCACAGGAGTTGTAAGTACAATAGATATATATGACGCATCAACCAATACCTGGTCTGTTGCCAACTTAAGTATTCCGGGCCATAGTGTGGCGGTAGCTGCCGTGGGTGATAAAGTTTTATTTGCGGGGGGCATGGGATTTGGCAATGGCAGAGAGAACCGCGTAGACATTTACGACCTAGCCATCAACGATTGGTATTTCGCTACACTAAATACATTGCGGGCCGAAGGACATTCTGCCATAACCGTGGGTAATAAGGTATATATCGCCGGGGGGTTCAACCCATCTCTTGCCGATGTTATAGATATTTTTGATAACGCCTCCGGCCTCTTCTCTTCAGCTGTTTTATCAGAACCCAAGGCAAACCTTGGAACAGTTGCTGTAGGGGATAAAATATATTGGGCAGGAGGAAAAATAGGGAATACTACCACCACCTGCAAACTTGAAATAAGGGATGTGAATACCGGCGACCATACAATAATGTCGATGGGAATTGAGACAATGTTTAATGTCAATACTGCAGATAATATTGTTGTGCAAGACGGGAAGATCATAATCCCTTTCCAAAATTATTTTCATTTGTACGATACACAAACGAATGCATGGTCAAGAGGCACGTTCCCTAACTCTAATTATTTTTATACTTCATTCTTCTCTTATAATAATGTGCTGTATGTATCAGGATCATTGCCCGGCGATAATTTAGAAACGGTTTGGAAGATGAATTTCTGAGATGATCACCTGATCAGTACTACATAACCCTTGGCCTTTATTTTATTATTCAGGTAATCCACGCCTTCGCCATGCCATACATAAGTGGCGGCTTCCTGGCCCTTGCCTCCAAATGTTCCGTCCCAGCCGATAGTATTACCGGAGCCGGAATACAGTAATTGCCCCCAGCGGTTGTATACGCGGAAGACATCTACCGATTTCATGCCGATCGCAATAGGCCTGAAAATATCATTGAGCTGGTCTCCATTGGGACTAAATGCGCTTGGCACGTAAAATCCGGGGCTTACTTTATAAACTTTCACCAATATGGTATCGGTATCAAAACAACCGGCAACATTACTTACCCTTACTACGTATTCAATATTGCTTTGCGGCGTGGAGACGGGGTTTTTAATGGAAGCATCACTAAGCCAGGTGGAAGGTGTCCATGCATAATTGGTGCTTCCGCTGGCGCCAAGCTGCAGTGGCTGGCCAACTACAACTGCTGTATCTCTTGGGCCCGCATCCGCTACTATTTTTGCCACGGTAACTATCATAGTATCTTTTACCGGTTTGGGACAACCCAATACATCCCGGACCGTGACGATATACCTTACATTATCTGTTGGGTTTATAACAACTGGATTTGGAATATTTGCTGCATTTAAAAACGCCGTCGGGCTCCAGGAATAAATACTCCCTCCCGAAGCATGTAGTTGTGTTGAATTACCAATGCAAATGAGTTGGTCGGCACCGGCATTTGCAGCAGGATATGGAACGGTTGTTAAGGTTATATCTCCCTGGGCAACACATTTACCGATATTGGCAACCACGTTATAGGTGGTGGCGTTGAAGGGTGTTGCTGTGGGGTTCTTTAATGTTGGGTCGTTCAATGTATTGCCTGCCGGCGTTTCTGTCCATACATAATGCAGGGCATCACTGTTTATTTTTAAAACAGTCGGGTCACCCTGGCAAATGGTACTGTCGTTTGCAGTGGCAAGTGTAACAAAAAGCCGCACATCAACTTTTACAGAATCTGTAGCTACACATCCAAAGGGGTCGGTAAGGGATACCCGATAAGTGGTAGGTACATCAGGACTGACGAGTGGGTTGCCAATGGCTGTATTACTGATCATATAATTGGGTGTCCATGCAAAAGAACCTGTGCCCACTGCATTTAACTGCAACGTATCTATATAACAAATTAAGGTATCGTTGGGAACGGATAAGGCCGGCTTATCTATTATTGTAATTGTTTTTGGAATGGTATCAATACAGCCTTTGCTGGTTTCTACAATAAAACTTATGTTATATTGGCCTGTTGTACTATAGACATGCGTGGGGTTCTGTAAAGTGGAGGTATTGTTTGTCGAAAAAATATCTCCAAAATTCCAGCTCCACCTGTTTGGAAAACCAAAATCTGCCGTTGTAATATCCGTAAACTGGATGGGTGTGTTCTGGCACTGGCCTGACATCGCGAAATCCGGAAAAAAGCCCGGGAAGACCTTTACTATAGATGTTGCGGAATCGGAACAGGGTAGCCCGCGGTTGACAACAAGCTTCAATATATACACACCGGTATCTCCATAGGGATGAACCGGTTCAGCCTGCGTTGATGTATTACCATCGCCAAAATCCCAGTCATAAGTCTGTATGGCAAATGATGGGGTTAAATTTTTAAAGGTCACCGTATATCCATCACAACTTGGATAATTATCCAGTAATGTGGCTGTTGCAATATCGCAGTTGCTGACGTTCAAAATAAAATCTTTCCTGTGCCTGCCGATCAATACCCCTTTCCTGTATTCATCAATGCAAACGCACACCACATACCTCCCGGCATTTGGAGGTGCTACGCCTGAGATCAGGCCGGTCTTTAAATTCAATGTAGCGCCACCGCCCAGTGGACTACTACCGGAAAAACCATTGATATAATTAACGGTTTGAAACGGCGGGGTGGATGGGGTAACATTCGTTGCGTTTGTGGCGGCCCCACGGTTAAAAGCATTGCAAAAGGAATAAACCAGTGAATCCCCGTCAGGATCTGAAGCGCCAAAATCAAAAGTAAAGGGAGAACTGTAACACACCCTTGTTAACTCTGTCCGGAACTGTGGGCTGCTGTTATTGCCGCTTGCTAACTGGTTCGTTCCCGGAATGGTACAACTGTATGTTGATCCCTCACCCTGAGCTGGTTGGCTTTCTGTAAACACATTTTCCAGTGGAAAGATCCTGCAACAGGTTTGGTAGGCCGCAGTATACCCTTTTGTATTGTTTGGTAATTCAACCGTAAAAGTAAAGGAAGCCACGCTGTAATTGAGTATTGGCGGGTTTAACATACATGCCGGTGGCGGTACTACAGGCACGCCGGCCGTGCTTGTTTGGTTCACGTTAAATGGAGAACCGGCTACCTGGGAATTATTATTATTATTAAAAACACCGATGGTAACTATTGTTGGCATTGCGGCACCTCCGCCGTTATTATCCCTGAATAACCTTAACGTGATCCGGTAAATTTTTGTGTTAGGTGAGGTCCCGGGGCCTATATACTGATAGATCATTTCCCCTCCCGAAATATGGTTGGCATAAGCATTGGAAAACAACAGGAGGAAAAAAGAAAAGACAAGGATCTTCTTCATGGTGATAATTAAGCAGGTATTAGACCTAAAAATACAGCAATTCGCTGTTTGAACAGCGAAGTATTATCGTAAAAAATGTAATGAAAAGTTATTTATTACGCCACTTTCTGCAGATGCAGGGAAGCACCCTATTGCATAAAACAAATATCGGCATAAGACTTACCCCGGTTGCCCGGACAAAAATCCTGATAATGCTGTATTCACCTTAGTCGCTTCCTCCCACATACCCATATGAGCACTCTTGCGTAATATGTGTATATACGGGTTACCCGGTAAATAAGTTTGCTGCATAGACTGATCGAACGGAACAGCTTTATCATGCTCACCGATAATTAGCAAAACAGGGCCGGGAAAGTTCTTCAATACTGCAGTGCGGTCGGGTCTTGCGATCATCGCCCTGTAGTATTGAATTATTGCTTCATTGGAAAAGCCTTTGCTTTGTTCGACCAGGGCATCGATCTCCTGCTGGTGATCTTTTGACCAGTATGCTGCAAACAAACCGGGAATAGCAGTTTTTAAAAACCCGTAAGCACCGTTCTCTTTTATGAAGTCAATGGCTTTTAAGCGTATGGCTTTTTTTTCTCCATTGTCGGCAAATGCAGAGGAATGAACGAGACCAAATGATGAAAGCAAATCGGGGTATTTTTCAGCAAAGGCTAAGGTAATGTAGCCGCCCATGCTGTGGCCGATCAAAGTTATCCCCTCCGCCTCCGCCGGTTGGCGGAGGAACTTTTGGAGTTCAAAATCAATAACTGATTTTATAGATTCTGCCATCCCTTCGATGCTCATGTCTTCGATCATTTCAGAAGAACCGGTTCCGGGCAGGTCGGGAATGATTAGCTGAAATCTTTCCTGCAGGAATTCAACCTGTTTGTCCCAGATATGCCCGTCTTCTCCAAAGCCATGAATTAAGATGACAGGTCTTCCTTTGCCGATAGTGCGGTAGAAAATTCTGGATGATTGATATGTGAAGGTTTTTATTCGCATTTTTTTCTGTGTTTCTTTGCTTCCGTGGCAATAAAATCATGGCCAGGCGGGATGTCAGACCATCGTGGTAAAAGCTTTTGTTGCGCTTTTATACAAAAGAAGCAGTACGATGGGCAACAGGCCATTGTTCATTTGCTGGGGCAGGAAGAACCAGGCTAATAAAACGAGTATGAGTGCAACTGAAGTGAACCTGAAATAATTTCTCACCCAAACTTTTTTACTGTTAACAAAAAATGCCGTGATAAAATGTGTGGGCCATGCCCATAGCAAATTGAAATTGTTCTTACACATGGTATGATCGGTACCTGTCCACATCAGGATAAGGATAATACCCAAGGCGCCGGTGATGAAGAAGAACAGCCCGTCGAAGCCCTGCATGAATCCCTGCACATATTTGTTCTTAATAAATCCCAATGCAACAATGATGATCAGCAGTAATGAAAAAACAACCAAGGGGGTAAAAAAAGAATTTTTATTATTGTCTTCCTGTATGCTGTACAGGTTTTCTTTGCTTGTAACTACCGGAACAATGCTGCTGTCCAGGCTTATCATGAGGTTATCCGGTAAGAACTGCATTTGTTCTGCTGTCATTACGATGTCACATGGCTGACCCAGTAAGATATCGATGCCCAGTTTGCTCCAGTATTTGCCATTCCTGTCAAGGTATTGGTGAATGGCCTGCCTGAACCTGCTGCCCGCTGGCATTACCGGTTTTTTGCAAAAAGACGAGTCGTGTTGTTTTTTAAGAATGTCACGGAGCCGGGTGGTGCAGTTATCTAAGAAGAAATCGTATTTGTAATATTTATTTTCCTCTTTTAAATTCTCATTCAGGAATTGCTGCATGGAGATTTTTTCAGCGGCAGATAAATTTAAAACCTGTTCTGTGATCCCCCTGTTGGTAGACTGGTAGTCATATTTGAAGCCCTCGAATTCTGCGGCAGAAACATAATACAGTAACTTCCCTCTTACAAACTTTATATAAAATCCTTCATCGTCAAAATTAAAAGTGCCGTAATTATACACCACATCCCGCCACTGGTCATTGAAAGCCCTGCTGCTATCAACTATACGGTATGCACTGTGGCCGAAAGTGGAATAAAGTTCTTCGCCGGGTGTGCAGGTGAGGAGGGAGATGCGCAGGTGAGAGGTATCCTGTGCTTTAGACGAATTAATAATTAATAATTGATAATTAATAATTAACAATACGATGCAAAGTATTCTCTTCATGGGCAGATGCGGGCAGTTAAACATTGGCTATCGAAATAAAGGAATTTTTAATTCTTAATTTTTAATTCTCAATTATAAATTACCTGCTGTAGTTGGGCGCCTCCTTCGTAATATCAATGTCGTGTGCGTGGCTCTCTTTCATTCCTGCATTGGTGATCTTTACAAAAACAGCATTTTGTAATTCACTGATGTTTTTTGCGCCGCAGTAACCCATGCCTGCTCTTAAGCCACCGGTGAACTGGTGTACTACTTCCCTTGTATAACCCTTAAAAGCAACACGGCCTTCGATACCTTCGGGTACGAATTTTTTGATGTCATCTTCCACGTCCTGGAAATAGCGGTCGCTGCTGCCCTGTGCCATTGCGCCCAAAGAACCCATGCCGCGGTATTGTTTGAATTTTCTTCCTTCATAGATGATGGTCTCACCCGGGCTTTCTTCCGTGCCGGCAAAAACATTACCCATCATCACACAGCTTGCGCCGGCTGCCAGTGCTTTAACCATATCGCCGGTATATCTTATACCACCATCGCTGATGATGCCCACTTTTTTATTTTTTAATGCTGCCGCAGC
>DATHEH010000156.1:0-26849 GCA_035318685.1 Ferruginibacter sp. | reverse complement strand
TTTTCTTTACCACGTCAATGGGAATATTCTTCGCCCAGTAGGTTTCATTGCTGAGGTAATCATGGATGAACGGAATATCCAGTTTTGTTTTATCTGTACTGATGACAAGATCATTTTTTACTGCTTCGTAAATTTTCATTTTTACCAATTATGAAATTTAAAACTAAGAGATATATAAAATAATAAAGCCCGACTTTTAATAGTCGAGCTTTGCTATATAGACGGGTTAGTAAGTACCGGGAACCAAATTCCCTACACAATATTAAAAATAATTTTTCCTAACAGAAAAATATTTGTCAAGAATTTTATTAACATTTTTTTTTACGCTGTGGATAAGGGCCGATGATTTCATGGCCAGTATCAATAAGGGAACAGAAAAATATCAGCCTTCGATTCATCATCGGGGTGCAATGACAAAATCGATATCTCCTGTAACTGCTGATTTTACTGGTATTACAAGGGATCGATATTTTGATCTGCAAAAAATATTTTCGGAGAACCAGGTTTATTTTTTTTTGACCGGTCATCTTTTCGAAAAGTTTTTTCGTTGGTTTTTGCGCAAAAAATATTTTCAAAAATATTTCTCCCAAACACGGAATTATGGCTCATTTTTTAGTTTTTGGGTTAAAATCAACTAAATGCAAAGCAATGTACCTTTGCTCAAATTTAAACTTATGCAATTCCCTTCCCCCGTTTCTTTGCAGTGGATCTCTGAATTCATCAATGCAAAATTGATAGGTAACAGCCACGGCAATGCAACCGGTATAAATGAACTACACAAAGTTGAGCAGGGTGATCTTGTGTTTGTAGATCATCCGAAATACTATGATAAATGCATCAACAGTGCTGCAGGTTTTATCATCATCAATAAGGAAACAAGTATCCCCGAAGGAAAAGCTTTACTGGTCGTTGACAATCCTTTTGAAGCCTATTGTAAGATCGTAAATCATTTCAGGCCCTTTGAACCTTCATCAAAAATGATAAGCGATTCTGCTGTGGTAGGTGAAGGAAGTTTTATCTATCCCGGAACATTTATCGGCAACCATGTAAGCATTGGAAAAAATTCGGTCATTCATCCCAATGTTACCATTATGGATCACTGCATCATCGGTGATAATGTCATCATCCAGGCAGGAACGGTCATCGGCAGCGACGCTTTTTATTATAACACAAAAAAAGACCGTGAGCTATGGTATAAAAAAATGCCGAGTTGCGGCAGGGTAATTATTGAAGACAATGTAGAAATAGGCGCAGGTTGTACCATTGACAGGGGCGTAAGCCATGATACCATAATTGGCAGGGGAACCAAGTTCGATAACATGATACATATCGGGCACGACACCGTAACCGGGAAGAATTGCCTGATTGCCGCACAGGTTGGCATTGCGGGTGTGGTTACGCTTGAAGATGGTGTAACGCTATGGGGACAGGTTGGCGTAAGCAAAACACTTACTATTGGCGCTAATGCGGTAGTGTATGCTCAAAGTGGCGTGGGCAAAGACACCGAGGGCGGGAAAGTTTATTTTGGCAGCCCCATTGAAGACGCCAAAGAAAAAATGAAGGAACTGGTTTGGGTAAAAAGGATACCCCAGCTTTGGGAAAAAGTAATGGGGAAATAGTCCGCCCATAACTTATCCTTGCCAGGTATTACTTTACTGTTCTTGTTTCTATTGCCATAAAATTTACCCCGTTGACTTTTTGTACACGTGTATATTTAAAAGATGAGGGCGTAAGAACAATATTTTCCAGGTTTACCACCAGCGGCGTAGGATATAGAACAACAATTTTCATCTTTGTCTTTTCAGCATCAATATAGGTCCACGTTAATTTATATTCCTGGTCATTGGAGAAATAAGTGCCGGTATTGTCTGTATTGAATTTATAAAAATCCCTGTCAAGATCTATTGAATTCTCTTTTCCTTCTCTCTTGTAATAAAACATATTAGTCCCATCTATGATCCTGCTTTCATCCATTTTCCACGTAACGCTGGTTAAAGGATCGCTGTTGCTGTATACAGGCTGCTCTGTTACCGGGTCAGGTTTTTTTTCAGTCACCGCTATTGTTTCCATGGGTTCATTTCCATCCTTAAAATTATAGGGCAGCATGTCTGCTACTTTTTCCCAGGCCCAGTAGCCCGTTATTGTTATATCGTTCTGCTCATAATAATAACCGTTCTGTTCTATATCGATAGACTCATTGGGTAAAAAGGATACTACCGAAAGCTGGAACTTTGATGAAGCATCCTGGTTGGCGTCTAAGAATAATTTTGAAGGCGCTTCATCTTTAAACAAAATGGCCACCTCCTTTTGGTTGGGCAGTATATCGACGATATTGGTACTGTAATCCATATTATAATTCATCGCCGTGTAAAAATTCTTTAGGGTAAAGGCAGTTTCTTTATCATTATTCCTGACCAGGAACTGGATCTCAAATCCTTCTTCATTTAATTTTTTACGGTACATGCTGCGCATAAAGTGCAGGATGGAACCCTTGTATGCGATCAACCGGTTAGCTTTCCACCTGTTCTCCTGTTCAGGATTTGCGGGTATTAACTCCTGGAACAAAGGATAACCGCTGTACAGGCTCACCTGTGTATTATATTCATGGGTAAAAGAATCAAGTGTATATTTTACGGTATAGCCCAAAGCATTATTTTCTATCTCAAGGGGTTCATTGGCGAGTACCTTTAACCGGTTCTTTCTTTTATAGTAATAGAATTTTAGTACTTCTTTATTCTTAATGACGGACTCCTTCGCATTGGCTGTTTTACCAATAAAATTGTCGAGGAAAAAATCACCGTATTTCTCCCAGCCATTGGGTACTTCATAGGTGGCTTTTACCACTACGTCATCCAGTGATTTTTCTTTCTGCTTTACTTCTATCAGAATAGAGCCACCGGCATCGGCCGTAGTTATTCTTTTTGTTTCGGTCTGGTAGCCGGTAAAGGTCACCACCAGGTTATAACCGCCGTTCGGCAGGTGTAATGTAAAGACCCCATCGTTGTTGCTGGCCGTACCAAGGGTTGTATTCTCGGCAAAAACAGAGGCACCATACAAAGGAAGCTTTGAAACAGCATCAATGATCTTGCCGTTGATAACATAATTTGACTGGGAAAAAACAGACAGCGAAGCAATAACCAACAATAAGAGGGAGAACGTTTTTTTCATCTGATATTTTTTAAAGGCGATTTACCGGATTGGGCAAATTTACATTAAGGACTGTTAAGCTTTTGTTGTAATACAGTACAGGAATTTATAATACTATCATCTATTTGCCTGTAACTGAAGTCCGGCAGGTACTTTTTTAATTTACTGTTATCGAAATTGGCCATTGTCAATGCGGTTCTGGCCGTTTCTTTTGTAACCAGGGGCTCTTTACCCGTGAAAAAACTTTTTATGGCTTCCAGCCGCCACACAATTTTAGCCAGGCCTGGTGTTACTTTTTTGTGGGGTGGTTTCTTTCCGAATGCATTGGCCATTAAAGTACATATTTCCCGGTAGGTCCTGTTACCGGCACTTAAGATAAAACGTTCTGCATTGATATTGCTGTTCATTAACCTTATCATCACTTCAGCAACATCACGCACGTCTACAAAACCGGTAACCCCTTCGCTGTACCAGGGAAATTCTTCAAACACGTTCTTAAATATCTGCGTTGACCCGCTGCTCCAGTCACCGGGGCCAAGTATGATAACAGGATTTACAATTACCGCATCAAGCCCCTCGCCTATGCCACGCCATACTTCCAGTTCCGCTAAATATTTACTCTGGCCGTAATTGCTGTTACTGGTCTCTTCTGTCCAGTTCATGCTTTCATTTATCAATTCGCCTTCCCGTATCCTGCCCAGGGCTGCAACAGAACTTACATAAACCATTTTTTTTACCCCGGCATCCAGTGCCGCATTTACAATATTGGCAGTTCCTTCAATATTTATTTTAAACAGTTCTCTTTTTCTTTTTTTACTGAATGTAACGATCGCAGCGCAATGATAAACCTGCGCTATGCCATCCATCGCTTCTTCCAGGCCCGATACGTCTAAGATGTTACATTGAATTTGTTTGAGAAGTGGCGAATTAAAATCCGGCAACGGGGTTTTATTATACAGCGCGGTAACCGTGTTTCCCTGTGCAAGTAATTGCGTTATCAATTCTTTGCCGACCAACCCTGCACCTCCGGTAACTAAGATCATGATGATAAATATTGAATGATGCTATAAGCTGAAAAGTTCAGCTATCTTAAAACAAGTTTTTTAATACCGGTAAAACCCTTTGCCTGTTTTTTTTCCCAATTCTCCTTTCTCCACCTTAGCTATTTGTATGGGAGAAGGTTTAAAACGTTCGGCCTCATTGCATGCCTCGTATAAAGAGCGGGACACGGCAAGGTTCACATCCATACCAATGAGGTCCATCAACCTGAAGGGTCCCATTTTAAATCCCGATGCTTCCATGATCTCGTCTACGTTCTCAAAAGAAGCAATGCCGAGTTCTACCAGTTTCATAGCCTCCAGGTAATAATGCCTTGCAACACGGTTAACGATGAACCCCGGTGCGTCTTTACACATCACGGGTGTTTTATTCATTTTTATACAGAGATCGTAAATGGTCTTCACCACTTCGTCTGTCGTTTGTTCGCCTTTTATAACTTCCACCAGTTTCATTACCGGGGCAGGATTAAAAAAGTGCATCCCCGCTACCCTTTGCGGATTCATGACCCCGGATTGTATGGCAGAAACAGATAAAGACGATGTGTTGGTGGCAAAGATCACTTCGGCGTGGTTGATCTCGGCAAGCTGGTTAAAGATGGCAACTTTTGCCTCCACTTTTTCTACTATGGCTTCTATAACAACGTCAGCGAGGCAATCGTTCGTATCTGTAATGAACTGTATCCGTCCATAAATGGCTTCTTTTTCTTCTGCAGAGATCTTTCCTTTCTCATTTAAATACTGCAGGCTTTTTTGAATAGTGGTTTTTGCTTTTTCCAGTACACCTGCGTTGATATCAAATAGCAAGGTATAAAACCCGCTTTGCGCAGCCGTTTGTGCAATACCACTGCCCATGGTGCCGGCACCTATAACACAAATACGTTCGATCATGAATAGGTCATACTTTGGTTTGAAAGTAAAGATATTATTTCTACGTGTACCTGCCTGCGTTAAAAAAAAATGCATTATCGTACCATACAGTACAATAATGCATATAAGTAAATATGAGATCCGTTATTTGCCCTGCCCTGCCTCTCTTTTCGCTTCTGCTTTCATTTTTTCATTTGCCGTTATCGCAAACTCTACACGCCTGTTCTCCGCCCTGCTTACATCGGTTGTATTTTCAACCTTTGGCTGCACTTCTCCATACCAGTTTATGGTAAGCCTTGAACCGGAAATACCGCGGCTGCTCAAATAATTACCCACGGCTTCAGCCCTTCTCCTGGAGAGTGCGAGATTGTAGGTATCGGTTCCTTTGTCATCAGTATGCCCTTCAACCAAAATATTTGTTTCGGGGTAATCATTGAATATTTTCACCAGCCTGTCTAAAGCTAACTTCGAATTTGAAGTTATCGCTGCCTGGTCAAAATCAAAATAAACACCCATTTTTGAGCCATCTGGATTTTTTTCATTGAAGGTTACAATGATTCCTTCTCCAACCCTTTGTACTTCTGCACCCGGTAACTCATTTTTTATCTTTTCTGCCTGGCGATCCATTTTATTACCAATGATACCGCCTGCAACACCACCGATCACACCACCAATTACTGCCCCTAACACCGTGTTATTTTTGTTGCCAACGTTATTACCAATTATACCACCGATCACGGCCCCACCCGCTGCCCCTACAGCAGCACCACGTTGCGTTTTATTTGTTTTTTTCACCGTACTGCAACCGGTGATCATTAACATGATCGCCGTTGTCACTAAAAGCATTTTCCCTGACACGTTTTTCATAAAGGTTATTTTATTTTAAAATTTATTTTCTTACAAAGTTGTAGATCATTGCAGCAGGATTACCTGCAAATGTTATATTGGACTTTAGTTTCATTTGGCTGGCATCAAGTTGAACAACGGTTAACCTATAGCCTGCCCCATCATCCATGGGGTCTTTTTTGTCATCAAGTCTTTTGAACTGGAATTCCTTTGCCGCGTTCTCCGGTTCATAGATCGACCAGCGGATGAATCTTTTTCTAGGAGAACATTCTTTTGTGGGATCAACGATATTATAGCTGCCCATGCTGTTATTGGAAATAAAGTTCCATTCACTTCCTATGAAGCAACTGAATTCATCTTCATTAAAAATTTTGGTTTTCACTACCCCGGTTATTCCTTCTGTAGTTATCGTCTGCAATACCCAATTACCATTAATGGTTTTTTTCATGCTCCTGCCTTCTTTTGATACGGAACATGAAATAGCACAGGTTCCTAACCATAACACTATGATCAGGCCAGTTAAAAAATTTCCCAAATATCTCATATCATTATATTAAGTGAATAAACTTCCTGCACGCTAATTTTCAATTATGGTGCCAAAGGGGGGTATTCCGTATAAAAAGATGGAAAGGACTGGTTAAGGCACTATTGGCGTAAAAAACAATATTTAATAAATAACCTCTATTTGTGGAGAATTTTAGATTGGTTGCAGTATTTCCGGTTATGAGGTTAATTTTCCCCAACGTTATACCGCACTGGTAAACTGCTTCAGAAAGCGAAGGTCATTTTCGCTGAATAAACGCAGGTCTTTTATCTGGTATTTTAGCATTGTGATCCTTTCTATCCCCATTCCAAAAGCAAAGCCGGTATATTTGCTACTGTCGATGCCACAGTTATCCAGCACATTCGGATGTACCATGCCACAACCCAATATCTCCACCCAACCTGTTTTCTTGCAAACACTGCAACCTTCGCCTCCGCATATCAGGCAGCTGATGTCCATTTCTGCACTGGGCTCTGTAAACGGAAAATAACTTGGGCGGAAACGCACTTTCACAGTTGCGCCAAACATTTCCTGCACAAAAAAGTAAAGCGTTTGTTTCAGGTCAGCGAAAGAAACATTTTCGGCAATGTATAAACCCTCTACCTGGTGAAAAAAACAATGCGCCCTTGCACTGATGGTCTCATTGCGGTACACACGGCCCGGGCAAATGATACGGATGGGTAATTTTCCTTTTTCCATTTCACGTACCTGCACACTTGAGGTATGCGTACGCAAAAGCCAATCGGGGTTTTGGGAGATATAAAATGTATCCTGCATATCACGGGCAGGATGATTTTCGGGTAAGTTGAGTGCGGTAAAATTATGAAAGTCATCCTCTATTTCCGGACCTTCTGCAACAGCAAAACCGAGCCGTTGAAAAATAGAGATGATCCTGTTCTTCACAATGCTGATAGGATGACGGCTGCCCAGGGGAAGCGGGTCTCCCGGAAGTGTCAGGTCAATTTCATTTTTTGCAGACTGCTGACCATTTTCAGAACCCGTTGATGCTTTTAATTCCTCGTATCGGGATTCAGTAAAAAGCTTAAATTCATTTAATAACTGTCCTGCTTCTTTTTTATTTTCTGCTGCAACACCCTTCATTTCGCCCATTATGGATTTTACAAGACCCTTAGTACCAAGGTATTTGATGCGAAATGCCTCTGCATCACCTTCATCATAAGAAGCGATCTCTTTTTTATACCCGTCTATCTTTTGCAGCAGTTGTTCCATGCGGCAAAGATAAGGAACTTCAGAAATGAGGAAAAGATACTAAAAACGCGAGTAGTGTCTCAATTTGAAAGTTGCCAGGTTGAGCTGCAAGGGGAGAAGCCACAAGAGGCAACTCATAGTTAGCATGCTTATCCCTTGCAGCTTGAGTCTTGTAGCTATTCCTGTCGAAACCGTAGATTAATTTCAAACTGATACATTACCAAAACGCGGTAATAACAGTTTATTATGGTATAAATCTTTATTTTTAGCTTCTAAATCTAATTATTATGGCAATTTTTAAAACAAGTAACCCGGTACTTTCGGAGAAAAAATTCAGGGATACGGTACTCGACGAAGTAGTGAGTCATGAGAACGCGATGACGGTAAAAGGTACATTACAAAAATTCGGCTTCCTGTTCTTAATGGTAATGGGCACTGCCTTTTACTCCTGGAAAGAATTTGCAGAAGGTGGCAATGTGCAGCCTTTGATCTGGACAGGAGCGATAGGAGGATTGGTGATAGCCATTGTCATCATGTTTAAAAAAGAATGGAGTCCTTACCTGGCCCCCGCGTATGCATTGCTGGAAGGTCTTTTTGTAGGAGCCATATCTGCTTATTATGATTTTGCATTTGCAGCATATGCCCCCAATATTATCATGAATGCGGTAGGATTAACTTTCGGTACCTGTATCGCTATGTATCTATTGTACACGTTCAAGGTGATAAAAGCCACGGCTAAGTTCAAGGCGATAGTAATAACGGCTACGGCTGGTATCGCTATTTTTTACATGATAACTTTAGTATTAGGTATGTTCGGCATATCTATTCCTTTTTTACATGAAAGCAGCGCCCTGGGAATTGGCTTTTCCATTTTCGTCGTAGCATTGGCTGCATTGAACCTGATCCTGAATTTCGACATGATAGAGAATGGCGTTGAATTAGGTGCTCCCAAATACATGGAATGGTACAGCGCTTTTGGACTCCTGGTTGTGATCGTTTGGCTGTACCTTGAAATTTTAAGGTTATTATCTTTACTCTCCGGCAGGGATTAAAATCTAAAAGATTATATATCAATGGCAAAACTTAGGTTTTGTCATTTTTTTTGTCGCAGATCTCCCCTTACCTACGATATTGGCCGGTCTTGTGGCCGTTTTTTGTGGTCAAAATAAATCGGCCACAAAAAATGGCCACAACGTTTTTCGAGTGTGGATGCAGGTATAAAAATCATTGTAAATCCAGGGGCGCTGTCCCGGTTAACCGGTTTATTAATTCTTCTACCTTGTCCTTAATCAAATCCCTTACTTTATTAAATGCTGCAGGTTCCATATTTTTTGGATCAGGAATCTGCCAGTCAATGAATTTTTTAGCCGGCATCCAGGGGCAGACATCGCCACATCCCATCGTTACCACTACATCAAATGGAGCGTACTGTTTTACTTCGTCCAGGGATTTTGAATCATGCTTACCCAGGTCATACCCCAGTTCTTTCATGGCAGCAATGGCCTTTGGATTTATGACGCCACTGGGTTTACTGCCGGCACTGTAAGCTTCCACAGCTTGACCGCCAAGCATTTTTGCAAAGGCCTGGCTCATTTGAGAGCGGTTACTGTTCTCAATACAGACAAAAAGTATTTTCTGTTTCATCTTTATAAACGTTTCTTCATTACTATTGCTGAGGAAGGGCAAAGGCCCGAAAATTGTTCTGTATCTTTTATCGCAGCAGGTGCATCTTCCCTTTTAATTACACAATAACCCTGTCGCTCAAAAAAATCCTTTGCTGTTGTGGTGACCAGGTAGATACAATTGATCCCGCTTTCTTTCGCAAACTTTTCCGCCTGGTCATTGAGCAATCTTCCATAACCCTTTCCCTGCACACCTGCCATCACGCTTACGCTGCGAAGCAGGGCGCAGTCTTCAAATATATCGAGACCAGCTGTTCCGATCAGTTTTTCTCCATCCAGTAACTGGTACAGTAATGTGTCTTCGCCAATGTCAGTAACAGGTAATTTCTGTGCCGTCAACATGCTCAACACCTGTTGCCTTTCCTTTTCGGTGACTGCAATTCTTAAAACCGGGGATTGCAATATTTCCCTTGCCATAATTCTGAATTTGATTCATTTAAAAATATTAAGGGTGATGCATTCAGCATCACCCTTAAACTGATTAGCAGCAACCCATATCGGTTATGCCGCAGCATCCGCTGTTTGTTGTGCAACAACCCGGATCTTTCTGGTTTGTGTTCATGGCTTTAGTTTTTGGCCTCACCCCAACCCCTCTCCAAAGTCCGCCCGGATGACCCGGTCGGACGGGGAGAGGGAACTTGAAGCTGGCAGTTTAATAATTAAAATACATATTTTACTTTACAGTTTTTCCCGATCAAATCTTCTACATATAAGAGAACGAACGAAGTTCAAGGCCCCTCAGCAGCAGCCATTTCCGGGCTCACAGCAATTCCTTTCATCCTTTGCCGGTTTTTCGGCGTACACGGTTATACTCATGATCTTTGTTCCCCCGTTCTTATACGATCCGATCTCTTCCGCGGTTAAATAATTATTTAGAATATTGTCCGGTATGATGATCTCTTTTTCTTTTTGCAGCGTGATATTTTTAAACCCTGCTTCTTCCATTACCTGCAGATAAACCTGCTTTTGTATGGCACCGCTTACGCAACCTACATACAATTCCGCTACTTCTTTCCATTTGGCAGGAAGTTCTCCTTCAAGAACGATGTCTGATATAGAAAAATGTGCCCCGGGCTTCAATACCCTGAAGATCTCACTGATCACTTTATGTTTGTTGGGCACCAGGTTCAATACACAATTGCTTACAATAACATCTGCATAATTGGAGGTTACGGGCATATCATCAATATCACCCAGCCTGAACGCTACATTATTAAATCCCAGTTTTTCTGCATTAGCCCTGGCTTTTGCGATCATGGCCTCAGTAAAATCTATCCCCAATACTTTACCCTGGTCGCCAACAATGCCGCGTGCAATAAAGGCATCATTGCCCGCCCCGCTGCCGAGGTCGATAACGGTATCTCCCTCACTTATTTTGGCGAAGGCTGTTGGTAAGCCGCAACCCAGGCCAAGGTCGGCATCGGGATTATATCCTTCCAGTTTTGTGTAATCATCACTCATGATATTATACACTTCATCTCCGCAACAGGAAGATGTAGCACCGCAACAGGAAGTCGCATTCTGGGTTTGACTTTGTTCTGCAATAGCAGCATACTTTTCTTTTACAAGTTCTTTAATTTGAGATTCGTTGTTCATGGCTTTAGTTTTAGGCCTCACCCCAACCCCTCTCCCGAGGAGAGGGAACTAGAAGTTGGCAGTTTTTAAATGATAGCTTTTTTGTTATGCGATCTTCTTTTATTTATAAGCAAATCTTTACTTCAATCTTCTCCATTTTCCTCTCCGCCAGCTTTCGGAGGAGATAGGAGGCTTTAACAACAGGCTCTTTCATTTTTTAGTTTCAGGTTATTGAAAAGAAAACTGAATTCGGCATTGAATTTTTCAAATGCCTTCCAGTTTATACAATAGCAACTGCGGGGGCCGTCGATACTACCATCTATCAACCCTGCATTCTTTAATTCTTTTAAATGTTGTGATACCGTAGATTGAGAAAGTGGCAATACGTCCACGATCTCGCCGCAGATGCATTCATTCTTCTGGGCCAATAATTTTAATATTGCAATACGGGCCGGGTGCGCCAGTGCCTTGGCAAACTCTGCCAGGTCCTGCTCTTTTTGTGTGAACTGTTCTTTTTTGTGGATCGCCATATTTTTTAATCTTATATCGCAAATATACGATAAAGGAAATGAGACCACCAAATATTTTTAAATAAAAAAGCCAGGATCTCTCCGGACCCTGGTCTAATTCTTTGTAAATCTGTTATAAAGCTTTGTAAATTTTTATCATTCTCTTCCATCCAGTAAATTTCCCAGTCCGCCTAAAATCCCGCCTTCTTCTTTACGCTTGTAGGTACTGTATTGCATGATACGTCCCGCCAGCCTGCTAATAGGCAAACTTTGTATCCACACATGTCCCGGGCCGGTAAGCTTTGCAAAAAATAAACCTTCGCCGCCAAACATGAAGTTTTTAATACCCTTAACCATTTCGATATCAAAATCAATATTGGCTGTATAAGCCACCACACAACCAGTATCAACCTTTAAAATTTCACCTGCTTTTAATTCTTTCTCAACAACAAATCCGCCGGCATGTGCAAATGCAAGTCCGTCTCCTTCCAGTTTCTGCATAATAAAACCTTCGCCGCCAAAAATTCCGGTACCAAGCCTGCGTTGAAATTCAATACCAATGCTTACCCCTTTGGCTGAACACAGGAATGCATCTTTTTGTGCAATGATCTTGCCGCCATACAGGCTCAGATCGAACTTAATGATCTTACCGGTGTAAGGTGATGCAAAGCTTACTCTTTTTTTACCTTGTCCTGTATTGGTAAAAGCGGTCATAAACAAACTTTCGCCGGTAATAAGGCGTTTGCCGGCACTCATTAATTTACCCAGGATGCCACCAGTCTGTTGCTGACTACCATCGCCAAATATGGTTTGCATTTCTATGCCATTATCCATCATCATAAAGGCCCCGCTTTCTGCAATGGCTGTTTCATTCGGGTCTAATTCAATTTCTACGAATTGCAATTCTTCACCGTAAATTTTGTAATCAATTTCATGGTTAGTGCGCATGGTCATATTTTTTGACAAATATAGTAAGCTATACGAGGTTCTCCTGCAAAACGTTGCTCGGAGAAAATATTTTTTCGCTGTTTTCTTTTATAAAAACTATCTATTTTGCAAAGCAATCTTTAAGGTTATGGCCAAAGAAAATGAAGCCCTGCTTTTGAAAGATATCAGGGGACATATCGGGAAACAGATCGTTGTAAAACAATATGCCGATAAGACGGTAGTTACGAAGTTTCCAAGCATGCCTAAACACAAGGCAACTGAGCTAAAGGCTGTTTACGAAGGCCGTTTCAAAGAGGCTATCAAATATGCAAAGGACATTCTTATGGATAAGAACCTTAAGGCCAGCTACCAGGCTAAGCTGCCGCCCGGGAAACGGGTATATAATGCTGCTATAAGCGAATACCTTCATCAAGAAAATGGCACTTGTAAATCTGCACCAGAAGTCCCCACAGCATAAAACGCATCGAAGGATGAACGAAGGATGAACGAAGTTTTAGCGCCTTATCCCTGCTTCATCCCTTAGTTAATGTACTTTGACTAGCATAAATAAGATTACTAATTTTTCCCTGCGCCTCTTTTTTGTTTCCCAGCACCTCTATCCTCAGACGGAAGGACTCCCTTGATAAAAATAATCGGGCTCGGCAGCGTATACCCGGGTAATGGACCTTGCCCCGCGGCAGAATGGCTTATCCCGCCTCCCGTAATACCTATATCCCGTACAAATTTTAACTGGGTACCGGCTGCATTTATTACTATATATCCCTCATCCCTTTTCCGCTTTAACTGATCTCTTCCCATAATTACTAAACTGTCTTTATTGGGTCCATACGGCCGGGTGCCACCAAAATCAGCACGATCATCATTATTAGCGTTAGAAAAATTATCCCAAATAATAGTATTTCCTTGTTTATAAGTATAATATAGCAGGGCACTCTTTATCTTTAAGTCGCTTCCCACATATCGTACACTACAGTATAATCTTATGGTATCCGGGCCGTTGGCGAACTCCCACACAGCAGCAAACTTATCCATGCCCTCGAAATTAAAGTACTCCTGCGCTCGTACATTTAGAGAAGAAATTATAATGGCGGCTATTAAAAGTAAAGTTTTCATATATTGATTTTTAATTCAGGGTCCGGTTCAATTTCCACGGGTTTTAATTCCTCACCGTAAATTTTGTAAATCAATTTCATGATCAGTACGGATAGTTATGATTTTTACCAAAAGTAACAAACAATGCAGGGTTTAAAAGATAATTATTTTATAAAAGGCAGGATTTCCTGGCCACAATCTGTTTACTTTTGAAGTTCAAAAAACATTCACCATGCGTATAAAAATATTTGCAGCGGCTGTCATGCTGCTCATTACTGCCAACAATATATTCAGCCAGGCAAGGCTCGTTGAAAAGGTAGCAAAAAAGCCGGGGGAAGAGATCATCATCCCTTATGAAAAGTTTGTATTGCCAAACGGTCTTACCGTAATTGTGCATGAAGACCATAGTGACCCTGTTGTGTACGTGGATGTGACCTACCATGTGGGCAGCGCACGTGAAGAGATCGGCAAGAGCGGCTTTGCCCATTTTTTTGAACACATGATGTTTGAAGGCAGTGACCATGTTGGAAAAGGCGCCCACTTTAAGATCGTTACAGATGCAGGAGGTACGCTTAATGGCAGCACCAACCAGGACCGTACAAATTATTACGAAACTGTTCCCAGCAACCAGCTTGAAAAAATGATATGGCTGGAAGCGGACAGGATGGGTTATTTACTGGATGCCGTAACGCAGGAAAAATTCGATAACCAGCGCAGCACCGTTAAAAATGAGCGTGGACAGAATTACGACAATCGTCCTTATGGATTAACCGGCGAGTTCGCTTCCAAAAATCTATATCCATACGGTCATCCTTACAGCTGGCTTACGATCGGTTATGTAGAAGACCTGAACAGGGTGGAATTAAATGACCTGAAGAATTTCTTTTTAAGATGGTATGGTCCAAATAATGCAACGCTTACAGTAGCCGGTGATGTGAAGACCAGCGAGGTTTTGAAAATGGCTGAAAAATATTTTAGTTCCATACCAAAAGGTCCTGCCGTAGAAAAAACAGTTTTGCCAAAAGTGCACGTTGATGCAGACCGTTATGTTTCCTTCACTGATAATTATGCAAGAATACCGCAGTTAACTAAAGTGTATCCTACTGTACCGGACTATGATAAAGACATGGCGGCCTTAGCATGCCTTGCTCAGGTACTTGGACAGGGAAGAAATTCTATTCTCTACCAGCAACTGGTAAAACCCAAAAAAGCTTTATCCGCAAGCGCATTCAGCTCCCTGTCAGAACTCGCGGGAGAGTTCACTTTCCGCATAACACCTTACCCGGGAAAATCGCTGGCCGATATGGATGCATTGCTTAAAGAAGCAATTACCAGTTTCGAAACTCGTGGGGTAACAGATAAAGACATCATGAAATTCAAAGGAGGCATTGAAGCGCAATATGTAAACCAGCTGCAAAGTGTGCAGGGAAAAGGTGCAAGGCTGGCAGCATTTCAAACAATTACCGGCAACCCTAATATGATCGGTAAGCTATTGAATATGTACCGGTCCGTGACCAAAGAAGATGTTTGGCGTGTGTACAATGAGTATATAAAAGGAAAACACAGTGTAACAGTAAGCGTATTGACCAAGGGACAGGAAAAAGATAAAATGATCGCCGCGCCGGATAATTATATGGTTGATGCTACCGGTTATCAAAAACCAAATTATGGTTATGAAGGCCTGCACTATGTAAAAGGCAAAGATATTTTCGAGCGCAGCAAAGTGCCCGGCAATGGCCCCAACCCTGTAGTAAAAGTTCCTCCATTCTGGAAAAAAGAATTACCGAATGGTATAAAAATGATCGGAACTCAAAATACAGAGATACCCACAGTGACCTTATCTTTCAGTATACCCGGCGGGCACCTGGCGCAGGCAAACGATACCTCCAGGATCGGACTGGCCGATATGGTAGCAAGTATGCTTAATGAAGACACAAAAAATTATACTGCCGAACAAATGTCAGTTGAATTGCAAAAATTGGGCAGCAGTATTTCAGTTTCCAGTGATCTCAACAGTATGAATTTTACGGTACAGACCTTAAAAAAGAATGTTGACAAAACGCTTGCATTACTGGAAGAAAGAATGCTTAGACCCAATTTTACGGAAGAATCATTTGACCGGATACAAAAGCAGTCACTGGAAGGATTTAAACAGGCTAAATCACAACCTGCTACCATTGCAACCCAGGTGTACAATAAACTGAATTACGGCCCTTACCATATTTTCGGTATGAGTGAAAGTGGCACGGAACATACGATCAGGAACCTGAAGCTAAAAGACATACAACAGTATTATGATAATTACATGACCTCGCAGGACACTAAAGTTGTGGTAGTTGGAGATATTACGCAAAGCGAGATAGAGCCAAAGCTTAATTTTTTGAACAAGCTTCCCAACAAAAAGATCAACCTTCCAAAACCCGGGCCCATATCACCTGTAACAAAAACCAGGCTTTACCTGGTGGATATACCTAAAGGTGCGCAAACGGAATTCAGGGTGGGTTATTTAACGGGATTGAAATATGACGCCACAGGTGAATATTACAAATCCGGGTTAATGAATTATGTACTTGGCGGATCGTTCAACAGCCATTTGAATATGAACCTGCGGGAAGAAAAGGGCTGGACCTACGGTGCCCGGTCTTCTTTCAGCAGTAATGAATATAATGGTACCTATACCTTCAGCTCCGGCATCAGGGCAGATGCGACCGACAGCGCACTGGTGGAGGCTATGAAGGATATTAAACATTATGCCGAGCATGGTATTACAGATGAAGAGCTGGTGTTTACCAAAAATGCCATAGGCCAGCGGGATGCATTACTGTATGAAACCGGTACACAAAAAGCAGGCTTCATAAGAAGGATCCTCGACTATAACCTGCCGGGAAATTTTGCAGAACAGCAAAACAAGATATTGGCATCAATGACCAAAAAAGAACTCAACGCCCTTTCGAAAAAATGGCTGGTTACTGATAAGATGAATATTTTATTGGTGGGTGACAAAGCGAAGATCTTACCGGGCCTCCAAAAGCTGGGCTATGAAATTATTGAGCTGGATGTGGATGGAAATAAGAAAGACCCGCATTTTAAATAACCTGCAGGATATTTAACAATTAAAAGGTACTCAGCAATGGCTGAGTACCTTTTTGTTTTTATAAGGATTTAATCCATTTTACCAGCTCATCGCGGCCCTTTCCGACTTTCTTCTGTAACCTTCCCAATAACTCATCATCCTTTCCTTCTTCATACTTAAGGTCATCGTCGGTAAGGTCTGCATGAGCCTGCTTTATTTTACCCTTTACTTCATTCCAGGTTCCTTTAAATTCTAACTTGTCCATAATTATTATTTTAAATGATAAAATAGGGTTACAATAAATGGCATACTATTTTCATGCCAGTAATTTTTGCAAATAAAAAATGCTGCTCATTCGCATAAGCAGCATTTTCAGATCTTTCATATCCGGAATAAGGTTATGCTACCGTCTTCTCAGGTGGTTGCTTCAATTTTCCGTTCCAAACCTTTTTACCCTGAATTCTTCTTACTAAATACATAATACCTACAAATATGAAGAAGAAGGGCCCTGCAAAGCCAAGCAAGCCGATAAATTTAGTGCCGTAAAATTTCTCCATTGGCCTTCTCAGCCTTTCTGAAATGAGGTACATACTCGGTACCATGATCAAAGTGAGGAAAAAGGCAAATATCAAACCGAAGATCATTGTCCAGCTTAAAGGTCCCCAGAACACCACACTATCGCCACCAAAGAAAATATGCGGATTCAGGTGCTGGAAGAAAGAAACGAAATCGATATTAAAACCAACAGCCAGTGGTAATAAACCAAGTATGGTTGCCACCGCTGTAAGCAATACCGGTATGATACGGATCTTACCGGCTTCAATAGCTGCATTCCTGGTACGCATGCCCCTGCCCCTCAATTCATCGGTAAATTCTATCAGCAGGATACCATTTTTAATTACGATACCCGCCAGTGCAATAACACCTACTCCCAACATGATCGTTGCGATCGTCATACCTGTAAAAGCATACCCCAGCACAACACCGATGACACTGAAGAAGATCTCGGTTATCACGATGAATGGTTTACTGATGCTGTTGAACTGTAATACCAATATCATAAATATAATGGCCAGGGCTCCTAACAGGGCATAGCCCAAAAACGTACTCGTTTCTTTTTCCTGCTCACTCTGACCGCTTAATTTTAAAGTAACGTCCGATGGAATTTTATTCTTTGTTCTAAAATCATCCAGTTTCAACTGCAGTTCTGCATTTACCTGGCCAACCATGGTTGGATCCAGTACATTGCTCTGCAACTGTATGGTACGTTTTACATTTTTACGTTTTACAGCACCGGTTGCGGTAGTGTAATCAATACTGGCTACTGCACTTATGGGAATGCTTTTTACCTTCATCGTATTCATATCCATAAATGTAATACGCATGTTCATCAGGTCGGTAATATTATGGCGTACCAGGTCGGTGGTACGTACCTGTATCTTATATTCATCTTCTCCATCTTTTAATTTACTTACTTCTTTACCAAATAAAGCCGTACGTATTTCCATACCGATCTGCCCGGTGCTTAATCCCTCCATCATGGCTTTTTCCCTGTCTACATTTATACTTATTTCAGGGCTGTTGAGGTCAACATCCATCTGCAGGTTCTCAATACCATTGATCTGGTTGGTATCCATATAATGCGACAGATCATTTGCAACTTTTGCGATGCTTTCAAAATTATCGCCCTGTATTTCAATATTCACCGGCGGGTCTGTTGGAGGGCCACCATCTTCCTGTGCCACTTCAATACTGGCACCCGGTATGCCTGTCATCTGCCTGCGTATCTCTTCTTTAAATGGCAATGTTTTTTTGCCTTCTCTTTTATCATACTCAACAAACGAGACCTGTATACGGCCAAGGTTAGGCTGTACGCTCCTGTTGTTATCTCTTGGATTATTGGCGCTTACAGCCACATTGGTAATGATACTTTCCACAATACCGCCGGGTTTTGCAGGTAATTCATCTGCCAGGATCTTTTGCACACGCCCTTCCAGAACATGTGTAACACTATCCGTGTACTTGATATCGGTACCAACCGGCAATTTTAAATAAACATAAATAAAATTAGGATCGCCGCTGGGGAAGAAAGTGGATTTGGTTCTGCCGGCACTGATACTGATCCCTAATAAGATCACTGATAAAATAAATAATCCGAACAATGACACAAATGCCCATACCGGCCTCCAGCCCACCAATATCCATTTCAGTAATTTCTCATACCTGTTCATCAGCGCAGGCAATACCCTTCTTTGAAAAGCATGTATGGCATCATTTAATACGTAAGCATTCAATACCATTAACAAAGCCATCATCAAAAAGAAATTGGCCGTACCATGGTAGCCGGGCAGGTGCAATAAAACACCTGCTATTGCAAAGATCACAAACCATTTATTGGTCCAGATGGCACGTTTTGGCTTTTCATATTCCTTACCCTCGGGCTTCATAAAACTTACCGCAAAAACAGGGTTAAAAATAAATGCCACGATCAATGACGCTGCCAAAGTAAGTATGAGCACCGTTGGCAGGTAGATCATGAACTTACCAATCAATCCTTTCCATAACAATAACGGGAAGAAGGGGGCTAACGTTGTTGCCGTACCTGCCAGCACCGGGATAAAAACCTCCCCGGCTGCTTCCTTGGCACTTCGGACTATAGGTACTTTGCCGTTGTTATAAATACGGTGCGTATTCTCAATGACGACAATGGCATCATCCACAATAATTCCCAGCCCAAGCAGCAATGCAAAGAGTACAATAAAATTCAGCGTAACGGTGGTGCCGATAATGCTATCTGCCAGCGGCAAAAACATAAACGCAACAAAAACGCTCAACGGTACACTCAATGCCACAAAAAATGCATTGGTAACACCCATGAAGAACATGAGGATGATGAGTACCAACACGAAACCAATGATGATGGTATTTACAAGTTCATTAAAAGATGTTTTGGTGGCTTTACTAAGATCCCCGGTTATCACAACTTTTAGGTCCCGCGGCAATTCTTCTTTTACCTTCATCTCTGCCACGATGTTTTTAATTTTATCAGCAGCATTAATTAAATTCTCCCCGGCACGTTTCACAATGTTGAGTGTTACCACATTTTTACCATCCAGCCTGGCATAACTGTCCTTTTCTTTAATGGTATCTTTTAGCACTGCAATATCTCTTAGATAAACAGTAGCACCTTGCGCACTGCTACGTACCACAATATTGTTCAGGTTAAGTGCACTGATGAATTGCCCTTTTACCTTAATGGTTCGCCGCATATTGCCCACTTCAAGTGTACCGCCTGTTATATCCCTGTTCTCCCGGCTTATGGCATTTTCAATATCCATAAAACTTACCCTGGCCTGGCTCATTTTATAAGGGTCTACATTTACCTGTATCTCTCTTTCGGGTGCACCCACGATCTCAGCACGGGTTATCTCGGTGAGTTCTTCAAATTTATCCTGCAATTTATCAGCATACTGCTTCAGCTTTATTCCATCATAATCGCCACTCACATTTACAAACATGATGGGCATTTCGCTGAATGCAAACTCGGCCACAGCGGGTTCAGAAGTAAGGTCGTTAGGGAGATCTGTCTTTGCTTTATCGATAGCATCCTTCACTTTTAGTTTGGCTAATTCAGTTTTTACATCTGTATCAAACTCTGTTACGATCAAACTGTAATCGGCTTGTGAGGTACTGGTAATTTTCTTAACCTTGGCGCCGCTTATTCCTTTCAATTGCTTTTCAATAGGTCTGGTTACGAGATTCTCAATATCCTTGGGCGAATTACCGGCATATACTGTAACAATCGAAATGGTAGGTACCACGATATCAGGAAACTGCTCCTTGGGCATGGTATTGAATTTGATAAGCCCAAAAGCCGATATCAGCACTGCAATGATGTAAACGGCAGTACGGTTGTTTACAGCCCAGCTGGTAGGACCAAACTGTTTAAATTTTTCTTTTATCCCTTCTATGAAATTCATAAGCTAATATTTGGCCCCCTCTATCTCCCCGCCAACCGGCGGAGGAGGAAAAGGAGGAGATTATGTTTTATATTTTAATTACTTTCGCAATTTTCTATTTTTTAGCCGAGCGGGGAAACTATATTCAGCTTCATTGGCGTCGCACTCTTGTACTATGTTTCTTTATTCAACTTTTATTATGCTTTATTAATGCCAGATTGTAAACTATCACCCCTACGGCGTTTAACACAACACTCATTTTTATTTCTACCAATCTGACGCTCCTACAGAGCTAAAAATTTTCGAATTCAATCTTCGCAACAATCTCCCCGATTTCCTCCCGCCGCGGCGGAGAGATAGAGGGGGCCGGTTTTTTACATGGTTGTCGTAATGGTTTGCCCTTCGTATAAATTTTGGAATCCTTCTGTAACCAGTTGATCCCCTGCTTTAAGGCCTGCTTTTATTTCAACCTTTTCGCCATATACTTCACCAATGGTTACCACTACGCGGTGTGCAGTGGCTTTGCCGTTGCTGCTCATCCTTAATATATAAACATATTTACCCGTTTCATCGCTCTGTACCACGTTTACAGGAATTACAATGGCATTGGCTGCAGTATAGTCAAGGATCTTTACCACGGCTGACTGACTTGGCTTTAATATGGGGTCATAAGGTATTTTTGCCTCAGCAATAAAACCTCTTTGCAGCGGGTCAATTGATTGACTGATCAGCGAAATGGTTGAGTTAACGGTTTTATTTGCATCCGGGATCGTTATCAGTACCTGCGAACCTTTGTGCATCCTGGTTAAATAATTTTCAGGAACATTCACCACAACTTTTAATGAAGATGTGTTTACGATCTTTATTACGCCCATCCCCGGAAAAACCTCTCCCTGCTTAACAGTCACCAGGTCTGCAATACCGGTCACATCACTATACACATTAGCCGTATTCAATTGCTCCTGTTGTGTTTTTATTTGCTCACCGGCCGCAGCTAATTGATTTTCCAGGCTGGTTACATTGGTTTTTGCGGTGATCAACTGCACTTCAGTACCGATACCCTGGTCCCAAAGATTTTTCTGGCGCTGGTAAATATTTTTGGCGTAGCCCAGCTGGGTTTTTATCCCTTCCAACTGTTGCCTGGCTGCTACTACACTTTGGCGCATAATAGCATCGTCAAGTTTTAATAACAACTGGCCTTTTTTTACCATTTGGCCCTGTTGCACATATATTGCCCTTACCTGGCCACCCATGCCGCGGGGTGAGATGTAAGAAATATTCTCAGCATCTACCTTGCCCTGCAGGTCAATATAGTGTTTAAAATCTGCCGTAGTTACCGGGCTAACTACAACCAGTTTTATTTTTGCTGCATTGGCAGTAGCACTGTCTGTTTTTTCCAACTCGGCCTGTAGCTTTGCGATATCTGTTTCGTTCTTTGCCTTTGCTGATTTTAGTTTTTCAAGCTCAGCTTTTTTATCGTTAATAGCTGCGGTACCATCTTTTTTACTGTTACCGCAGGATGCTATTAAAAACATGGTAAAAACGGCGATCGCGATTTGTGTTATTTTTTTCATCTCTTTTATGTTAGTCTTAATAATTTATAATTTTCCTGTTGCCTTTAAGAAATCAACTTTTGCAATGATGGCATCATACAAAGCGCTTAAATAATTTGTCTGTGCTGTTTTCAGGTCCAGTTGCGCCGTATTGATCTCCGTGGCTGAGCCGGTACCTATCTCGTATTTCTTCTTGGTTTGATCATATACTTTTTCAGCAAGCGCCATATTCTTTTTCTGGTAATCCATTGATGCGATGGCAACAGTGAAATTATCTTTTGCACTTTCTACTTCACTGTCTATGTTGATCTTCAACGCTTCGGTCTGATTTTGTGATTTTCTTAATTCAAGCCTGGCTTTTTGTGTCCTGGCCTGTATAGCAAAACCGTTGAAGATGGGAACTTTGAACTGCAGGCCTATATAAGATGCAGTGAACCATTCACCTTTTCCAAAAATATCGAACTCGTTACGCTGCGCCTGCTTGCTGTAACCACTCACCAGCATAAGACTGGGAAGTTTGCTTAAATTATACCTTCTCACGTTTAAGGTGTTCAGTTTATTGGTTATCTCTGATACCTGGTAATCGTTACGGTCGCTATATTTGAACTGGCTTGCTTCCAATACGCCTTCCCTGATCTCACTATCGCTAAGTGAGTCGGTCAGCACAAGGCTATCTTTGACCGGCATACCCATCAATACCTTTAACCCGGAATAACCATTCTTAATCGTATTGTTTGCCTTCAATTTTTCTGTCTGTAGGTTCGCTATCTGCACGGTAAGCTTATCTATATCCAATCTTTCAACAAAACCATTATCAAACATTATCTGTACGTCATGCTTTAATTTTTCAAGGCGGGTAATATTGGCATCCAGTAATTCTATCTGGATCTTTCCTGTTACGAGTTGATAATACACTTTATGAACATTTGCTTTGATGTTCTCCTCGGTAAGTGCAGCGATTTTCTCCTGTAGTTCTATGGTGCCGTTGCGTGCTTTAAGCGCAATGAATACCTGGCCGTCAAATACTATCTGGCTGAGGGTAACGCCTGCATTGGCATTCCATGGATTACCTAATGGAAATGGTATGGTACCATAATTAGAGAGTTCCTGTATAGGCGCTCCGCTACCATCTCTTACACCTTCATTTACCAGGACCTTGTATGTTCCCTCGGTAATAAAATTTGGCAGGGTTTGTATTGGGATATCAAAATTATGTGTCAGCCCTGCACTTCCATTAACCTGTGGCAATGCAATAGAAGTCACGTCCCTGTTGACCTGCTTCTGTATCAATATATCCAGTAAAGCATTTTTTACCTGCACCGAATTCTTTGATGCATAATCCACTGCCTGCTTTACGGAAAATGCATTTACCTGTTGCGCAACACCTGTTTTAGTTAAAACCAGGGTGGCTGTTAAAAGACCGCTGTATAGCCAGATTTTTTTCATCACTGTAATTCTTTTTTAGTTCTTTCCTGTTGATATTTTAAAATGAGTTTGTATCCTTTTTGAGAGACCAGCCCGAATAAAAAATTATAGGTCATCTCTTCTTCGATCTCTGCAAGGCTCGCTTTTAGCTTTGTATGGAATTCGGGGTTAAAGGGCAGGCTCACACTTTCCACGCGGAAACGGGCGAGAATTTCGATCTTGATCTCCGGCCGGTATAATTCTTCTTTTACGCCTCTTATCAGGTTGTCCTTTATCACCCCGTAGAGGTAATCATTCTTATGTTTTGAGAATTGCAGGAAAGCGTTGGGATGGTATTTCTGCATATCGAAAAGCAGCGAAGCATTCATCGACCTGAAGATCTCCATCATAAATTCCATGGCAAGAAATATCTCGTGCACGGCATTGTCGGATGTCCTCCGGTCAATATCGCAATATTCCTGGTTGTGCCCGATGATCACTTTCACCACCGCATCTACGAGGGCGTCCTTATCTGCATAAGACTGGTAAATTGTCTTTTTACTGATGCCCAGGCCATTGGCAATGTCATCCATACTCACACTACGTAAGCCATATTGCATAAAAAGCTCATGTGCTTTCTGCCTGATCCTTTCACTAGTTTCTATTTCTGTCATATCGGGTGCAAAACTACGGAAACTTTTAACGTAACCAAAGTTTCCATAAAGTTTTTTTACCATTCGTAACAATTTTTTAATAGTGCCGTGTATTAACAAGAGCTACAAGAGGCAAAAGAAAAAAGTTCCAAGGGTAATAGCCTCAAGGGAGTAATTCTTAAATTCACCTGCTTCTCCCTTGTAGCTTAAAGCTTTTAGCTTTCCCCAATCCAAATGGCGATTATTTAAAAGCCTGCCCAATCAATATCTTTGATGACTAAACAACAACTCATGAAAAAGACTTTCTACCTGCAAAAAATATTGCAATATTTTTTGCAGGGCCTGCTGATCCTTGGACCGGTAACCATTACTGTTTATTTCATATACTGGGCTGTATCATCTATTGACAGCTGGATACCCATCTTTACTTATACGGACGCCCAGGGACTGGTACATGTGCGTAATTACGGTATCGGGTTCGTGGCGATCATCGTTTTGCTCATCGTGATCGGTTATTTCAGTTCGTTCTTTATCACCGGTCGCATCATCAGTTTTTTTGACAAGCTTTTGGAAAAGATACCCGGCATAAAACATATCTATTCCCCTACCCGGGATTTTTTTGAGGCATTTGCCGGCGACAATAAAAAATTTACCAAGCACGTACTGGCCAATGTAGACGACAATGATGTGTGGCGCTTTGGCTTTGTTACCCGCGGGGAAATGAAGGATTTTGGACTGCAGGATTATGTTACCGTGTACATTCCGATGGCCTATTCCGTTGCAGGCAACGTATATGTCATTCCCAGGAACAGGGTCAGGCTCATCGAAAATATCAGCGCATCACAAACCATGAAGTTCGCAGTAAGCGGCGGCGTTACTGATCTCCATGATGAACAGCACAGGAAATAAGGAGGCTTTTCTCTTTCTTAAAGGCAGCGGCTGAGTTATTTTTAGCAGGATCAATACCGATGCAATGAAAAAAGCTGCCCGTCATTTATCACTGCTTTTTACCTGGCTGGTCTTTCCTTACGCTTCTTTCAGCTGGGGATTCTATGGCCACCAGAAGATCAATTACTACGCTGTTTTTTTATTACCGCCCGAGATGATGGTATTGTTCAAGCCCAATATCAGTTTCATCAGCGAACATGCTGTTGATCCCGATAAAAGAAGGTATGCCGTGCCGGCAGAAGGTCCGAGGCATTACATTGACATTGACCATTATGGAAAATATCCCTTTGACTCTTTACCGCGTAAATGGAACGATGCCCTTGCAAAATTTGGAGAGGATTCGCTCAATAAGTATGGCATTGTGCCCTGGTACGTGCAAACCATGTTATACCGTTTAACCGGTGCTTTTAAGGAAAAGAATTTCGCCGGGATCATGAAGCTTGCTGCCGAGATGGGCCACTATATTGCAGATGCGCATGTACCACTTCATGCAAATAGTAACCACAACGGGCAGTTCAGCAATCAAAAAGGTATTCATGCATTTTGGGAAAGCAGGGTACCGGAATTACTGGCTGAAAAGGAATTTGATTTTTTTATAGGCAAGGCTGAATATATACAGCACCCCGGCGACTTCACCTGGAAAAGGGTTTTGGAAAGCGCCAAAGCCTCAGACTCCGTATTGGCTTTCGAAAGGCAACTCACCCTTCAATTTGCTGATGATAAAAAATATTCTTTTGAAGAGCGGAACGCCCGCCTGAATGACGGAGTCGGGCAGGGGAAAGTGATCCGCCAGTATTCGGCTGCATTTAGCATTGCTTACAATAAAAAACTGGATGGCATGATAGAGCGCCGTATGCGCCAGTCCATTTATGCCATTGCCTCTTTTTGGTATACCGCCTGGGTTAATGCCGGTCAACCCAACCTGAAAGGACTGGTGGGTCAAAAATTTTCCGCACCAGACCTCGCTGCATTTGAGCAACTCAATGCCCAGTGGAACTCTGCCGGCAAAATGACCGGCAGGGAAGAACAATAACTGCTGATTGACCTGATTTGGGTATTTTTGCCGTCGAAATTATTTTTATCAGTTAACAAGGTTCAGCAGTGGTTCACAATTTTAACGCAGGTCCATCCATATTACCGAAAGAAGTTTTTGAGCAGGCATCAGAAGCTGTGCTGGATTTTAACGGTACGGGCCTATCCATTTTAGAGATCGGTCACCGTACTGCTATTTTCCAGGAAGTAATGGATGAGGCCCGTTCACTCGTAAAAGAACTGATGCAACTGGATGCCGATCATGAAGTGTTGTACCTCCATGGCGGCGCTTCCACACAGTTCATGCAGGTACCCATAAATTTGCTGGATGATAAAGAGACCGCTGCTTTTACCGATACCGGGGTATGGAGCACAAAAGCCATTAAGGAAGCAAAGCTTTTTGGTAAAGTAGAAGTGGTGTGTAGCAGTAAGGAAGATAACTTCAGGTACATCCCTAAAGATTTCGCGGTACCAAATGATGCGAAATATTTACACATCACCACCAACAATACCATTTACGGAACACAGTGGCAGAAAATTCCAAAGACCAGCAATTCACTGGTAGCAGATATGAGCAGTGATGTTTTCAGCCGTGAACTTGATTTTAATTCTTTCGATCTTATTTATGCCGGTGCTCAAAAGAACATGGGCCCTGCAGGCGTGAACTTAGTGGTAGTAAATAAAAATATTTTAGGAAAAGTAAAGCGTGCCATCCCCACCATCCTCGATTACCGCAACCATATTAAAGAA
>DATHEH010000155.1:0-21914 GCA_035318685.1 Ferruginibacter sp. | reverse complement strand
TCATCTTCACTAACCAGGCCAAGGAACTTATCATCTTTAACAACAGGCAGGTGTGTAACACGGAAATCATTAATAAGACGCAGCGCCTTACTTACCGAATCCTGTAATTGTAAACGGGGAATATTATTATTTATAAGTTCTACTGTTAACATAAAACCGGTTTGTGGTTGTTTCAGGTATAGTAAATAACGAAAAAATATTGTTTAAAGTATGAGGACAAAATATTTTATCAAACTGTTGCAGCGGGCGTTTTTAATTTTTCTAAAAACGCATCCAGCAGGCTGTTAAACACCTCAGGTACTTCCATCATCGGCGCATGACCGCATTTATCAACAAAATGCAGTTCGCTGTTTGGAATTAAACGATGGAATTCTTTGGCAACAAAAGGAGGCGTTATCGTATCATTGTTTCCCCAAATAAGGCAGGCGGGTTGTTTTATCTGGTTCAATTCATCTCCCAAATTATTACGGATGGCACTTTTTGCTAAAGCGATTATCTTAATGACCTTGATCCTGTTATTGGTGATCTCGAAAACCTCGTTTACCAGTTCATCTGTTGCCAGTGCAGGGTCGTAGAATGTAAGGGATGTCTTTTTACGGATGTATTCCTTGTCACCTCTCTTCGGGTAAGTATCACCCATGCCGCTTTCAAATAACCCGGAGCTTCCGGTGAGGATAAGTGACTTGATACGTTCAGGATGTTTTAACGTGTGCACCAACGCTACATGACCGCCAAGCGAATTGCCAAGTAAATGAACATTATTGTAATTGCGGTGTTCAAAAAAACGGTTTACAAATTTCTGTAATCCGCCTACTGAAGTGTGCAGGAGGTCAAGTTCAAGCAACGGCAGGAGAGGGACAACAACTTTATTCGTTTTGCGGAAATGCTCAATGAGGAATTGAAAATTACTTAAAGCTCCGAATAAGCCATGCAATAATACCAGCGGTTCACCATCGCCTTCTTCAATAAACTTAAACTTGCCGTCTTGTTTTATTTCATAACTCATCCGTAAATACAAGGTTTTGTACAAACCGCTGTTTCAGGCTTTTAGGAATGAAACCCCGATTCGGGCTAAAATTACGTTAAATAAAATAATGACTCAAATTAATGAGATATTTTGTTTGATACCCCGTCAAAAAAGCTTTCCAGTTCCGTAAACATATCTTTAAAAATGGGAATGACCTTTCCAAAGCCATCGATCACTTTAGGTCCCCATGGTTGTACAAAACTATAGGTTTGGGAAGAGTGTATGGCTGCAGGTTGAATTAAGTGCAGTTTTTCAGCATAAAATAAAAAGATGCTTAAGATGATGATATAAAGAACAACATATACAATTATACCTCCGATGCGGTTAAGCCATCCCAGTAGTACAAGCTGAATTCCTTTTTCAATTAACCTTGCACCCAAACGAACCAATATCACTACGGTAATAAAAACGATCGCAAATGCAATAAAAGGAAGCCATTTTGATGAGATGTTTACACTCTCTTTTAAGTATTCCGCTACTGTAGCTGATAATTTCAGCGCTGCGGCCAAACCTATTATAAAAGCGATGATGGAAAAAACGGCAACGATGAGGCCTTTGCGGTAACCCTTAAAGATGGCTATCACCATAAGTACAGCAAAAACGAGGTCTATTAACATATCGATTTGATGATTTGGTGATTTGAAGATGTGGCGATGGAGGTGCTCAACAGGATAATCATCAAATTATCAAATCTTCAAATCACCAAATTAATATTAGTTTGACAATAGCTCCTTAACCATATTGCTGATCGTTTTTCCGTCAGCCAGTCCGGCCAGTTGCTTGCTTGCAACGCCCATTACTTTGCCCATGTCGGCAGGAGAGGAAGCGCCGGTATCTGCAATTATTTTTTTAACGATGTCCTTTATTTCTGTTTCATCCAGCTGCCTGGGCAGGAATCTTTCAATGACGGCCATCTCTTCCTTTTCTTTTACCGCCAGGTCTTCACGTCCCTGCTTTTCAAATATCTCCAGTGAATCCCTGCGCTGCTTCATCATCTTTTGCAGGAATTTCTGTTCGGTTGCCTCGTCAATCTCGCCGCCGGCACCGGGTTCGGTCTTTGCCTTAATGATCTCTGCCTTGATCGACCTCAATGCCCGAAGAACGCCTTCGTTCTTTGCTTTCATGGCATCTTTCATTTCGGTCATTATCTTTTGTTCTAAGCTCATGGTTAACGTGTTTATTATTTTAAAAATTAGCCTTTAGAGTTTTAGCTACAAGGGACAAGCCTTAAATAAACTGCACCTTTTATTTTACTATTAGATAAAAATTGGTCCTGTATTATTAAACTTCCCCCCTTGTAGCTAGACCCCTTGCAGCTTTTTATTATTTCTGTTCATTTAATTGAATAGCTCTGAATTTTTCTAAAAATTCCTTTGCAAATTTTTTCATGTCATCACTCATTCCCTGTTGTTGTGTGGCCCTTTTAAAAGTATCTGCCATGCTCATCAGCATCTGGTAATAAAAATCTGCCATTTCATCCACCATCATATCCTTGGTCCAAAGGTCAATGCGCATAGCGGTCTTATCGCTGCCATCCCAAAAAGCAATACACATGGCTTTGGCCTTTTGTACCATATTGGCAGTACTGTCGCTGGCAACCCAGTTTATTTGTTCAGGTACTTTATTCGGGTCTAATAATACATCGATTTTTATTGTTGATTGATTCATGATCTGGTTCGGCTACGTTTTGTTTGTGCGCTGCAAAATTAACTGAAATTACCTATCGACAGCCTTAAGGATAGATTGCCATAGCAGTTCGCTGGTTTTGTTCCAATGATACTGCTGCGCCTGTACACTGCCCAGGCTTCCCAGTTCCTTTGACTTATTCTCATCTTTAAAGATCAGCATCATCTTCTCAGCAATATCTTTAAAGTCTGCTGGATCAGCATATAGTGCCGCTTCCCCGCATATTTCCGGTAAGGCTCCTGTGCTGGCGGTTACAACAGGCACTCCGCATTGCATAGCCTGTAAGGGCTCCGCAGCAAAATCTTCATATAATACCGGGTAAATAAAAGCATAGGCGGCAGCGGTTATTTTTGCGAGCTCTTCTTTTGACGGGCAACCCAGCAATTTTACCTCGTTCCTGAATTTAAAGGTTTTGAGGTCCTTGCTGAACTGCGCATAATAATCATCTTCTTTGCCCGCTATCAATAGCATCATATTGCTTTTCTGCCGCTTTTTAAAAAATGAAAATGCTTTCAGCAGGTTTATCAGGTTACTGTGCAGGTCGATATAGCCGGTAAATAAAAAATATTCTTTTCCTGCTGTATAATGCTCTTTTACCTTTTCTTTTTCTTCGAAAGATATGGGTTTAAAAACCGGATGCACAGCGCCGTACAGCACGTCAATTTTCTCAGCTGCGATATTGTATTTATCTGTGAGCAGCTTTTTGGAAAATTCTGAAACTGTTGCAACGGACACCGCCTTAGTTAAAAATTTAAAAGTGAATTTTTTATAAAAGCGTAAAGGCCCTTTAAAGAATCCAGGGTGCTGTAAAAAAGAGATATCCTGTAAAACCAGGCACTGCGGCAGTTTTGTACGAAGTGAACAGATACCATCCATGCCAACAAAAACATCTGCCTTATATTTTTTTAATACGGCCGGCAGCTTGTAATTGAACCAGTATTGCAGTAGCAAAGTGTTCTTTGTTTGCGGGCCTGTTATAATTGACGACACATTTTCAGCGTTGCTGATTGTTGTGTTATGGCGCCTGTGTGATATGAACAGGAAATGATGCTGTGGATATTTTTGAGCAAGCCGGCAAAAAGATTCAACAACAAGATCCGGCTGATCTCCTGCTAAAAATCCTGTGCTAACAGCAATTGTCATGTAAATGAATAAGAGAAGATGATGAATTGAACAGGGAACAAAATCATTTTAATACTTTAAGTTTTACCATTTCTATCCTGGTATCGCTTACATTTAAGATATCGATCTCGTAATTGCCAATGATGATACGGTCTTTTAGTTTTGGGATCTCTTCGTTGTTCTTAATGATATAACCCGATAATGTTTCGGTCGCTTCATCATTTGGAAAATACAATTTGTATTTCTCGGTAATATAATCCAGTTCCACCCTGCCACTGAAGATGAATTCGTTGCGGGCCAGTTGCCTGTCTACAAATTCTTCTGTATCATATTCATCTTTGATATCGCCGAAGATCTCTTCCAGCAGGTCTTCCATGGTTACGATACCCGCAGTGCCGCCAAATTCATCAATTACCCAGGCAATGGTCTTTCTTTCCTTGCTGAATTTATTCATCAGGTCGGTTGCACTCATACTTTCAGGAACTGTGGGTATGGGTAAGAGGATATCCCTAACTGCCACGGGATGCTTGAAAAGGTCAAGCTGGTGAATGTAGCCGGCAATATTATCAATACTGCCTTCATAAACCACCAGCTTACTGAGTTGCGTATTGATGAATTTTGCTTTTACTTCCGTCATTGGGGTATTCATACTTACGCCTTCGATCTCACGCCGAGGTATCAGGCATTCCCTCAACCTTACTTCACTGAGCGATAATGCATTTTCAAACAATTCCTTGTTGATCTCCTTACTGTCATCTTCCTCATGGCCTTTGCTTTGCTGCATGAAATTTTCAAGATCAACCTTGCTGAACATATCTTTTTTGGTGTGGATCTTTACATTAAAAACATATTTCAATATCCACTCCGCTGTATTTACAAAGAAAGCAGCAATGGAAGTAAAGAGCCAGTAAAAAAAGCGAACGATATAGCTGATCCACTGTGAACTGATTATGTTATTGTTCCTGGCCCTGAAGTAAGCCTTGGATAAGAATTCAACAAAGAGAACGATCAGGGTAGACAGGATGGTCTCAACAAAAAGCTTGATATATTTTACGGATTCTGTAAGCGAGCCGGGCAGTTGTCTTTTTATCCAATCCCAGATAGGGAATAACATATCACCGATCAGCAGGCCATAAATAACAAAGACAATATTGATGCCTACCAGGGTTGTGCCTATAAAACGTGCAGGCCGGTCAGAAAAATAACCCCATATTTTACCGCCGCCGGTGCCCTGCTTTCGGTTCAATTCAATGGAAAGCTTATTGGCAGAAATAAAAGCTATTTCAATGCCGGCAAAGAAACCGATGAATAAAAGAGAGGCGATGATCGCTATAAAGGCTACCCAATCCATGGCATAAAAATAAGGAAGAAGAATGAAAGAGGGGAAATTAGATACAGAGGCAGCCCTCATGAACTATATCTCCAAAAATTAAGCTTCAAGCCACAAGGGATTTTTTTTATTATGCTTCTCCCTTGCAGCTACTTCCCTGTATACTTTAAAGTCTATGATTCGAGAAAATCCTTGACTATCTTTTCCGCTTCACCACATGCCCGCTGCAGGTCGTCATTCACCACTTGTTTATTGAACTGGTCTTTAAAGGAGATCTCGTAAGCGGCTTTGTTCACCCTGGCTTCCAGTGACTCTGATGTTTCGGTGCCACGGGTTTTGAGGCGGGTCTTAAGTTCGTCAACAGAAGGAGGTTCTATAAAAAGGCTGAGTGTATTTTCAGGGTATTGCTGCTGAATGTGTATTGCGCCTTTTACATCGATATCCAAAACAGGAACTTTATTGAGGGCCCATATTCTTTTTAATTCAGATTTTAATGTACCGTAATATTTTCCTTCATACACCATTTCCCATTCTGCGAAATCTTTGTTCTGTATCTTTTGTTTAAAATCTTCAAGGCCCATAAAATAATAATCCAGGCCATCTTTCTCAATACCCCTTGGCTGCCGGGTGGCAGCAGATACCGAAAATTCCAGTACGGGAAAAACTTTCATCAGGTGCCTTGTTATGGATGTCTTACCGGCTCCTGATGGTGCAGTTATGATCAATATTTTCTGGTGGATCGAATTCATGTGCAAAGAAACTATTTAAATTCCAATTTTTTATTTCGCTAGTTGGGTTTAAAATGTAAAATAATGGGCGTGTTGTTGGTATTGCTTTTTAATACCAGGTCATTTTCGGTTAAGGTATTGATAACATACCGGTTAATATTATTTCTTGTAGAAGGGGTGCATATCAAAACCTTCTCATCATCCATTAATTCATAGGTGCCGCGTACAACAACCCTTCCCGATACCGCACATGCATATTCAAGGTCTTCATTAAAGGTCCAGCTTAAAGCGCCTACAAGGTTTTGCAGTTGAATGGCATTGACAGAATCCTGCGCATTTTGAAATTTTTGCCCGGGAGGCACCAGGTTTTCCGCGCTTACACAATCCCATTTTTTAGAAAGTAATTGTATTGTTTTATTGCGGCAGGACGAAAAAATAATGATCGTAAGTAATAACAACCACTTAAGTCCTGTTTTTTTGATCATAAAAAAACCCTTTTTATATCTGCTCCTAAATTCCTTAAGCGTTCATCAATATTCTGGTAACCCCTGTCTATCTGTTCAATATTCTGGATGGTACTTTTCCCCTGGGCGCTTAATGCCGCTATCAGCAAAGCAACACCAGCACGAATATCCGGGCTGCTCATGGTAATGCCGCGTAAATGTTGTTCTCTTTCCAGGCCAATAACTACGGCACGGTGCGGATCGCACAAGATTATCTGTGCGCCCATGTCTATCAGTTTATCTACAAAGAACAACCGGCTTTCAAACATCTTCTGGTGAATCAGTACGCTTCCTCTTGCCTGGATAGCAGTTACCAGCACAATACTTAACAGGTCGGGAGTAAAACCGGGCCATGGGTGGTCATAAATGGTAAGCACACCTCCATCGAGGTACTTCTGTACCTCGTAATACTCCTGGGCAGGGATGTGAATGTCATCGCCAATAAATTCCATTTGAATGCCCAGCTGCTGGAACTTTTCAGGAATTACACCTAAATGTTCAATGCCGGCATTCTTAATGGTGATCTCACTTTGGGTCATAGCCGCCAACCCGATAAAGGAACCTACTTCGATCATATCCGGAAGCATGGTATGTTCGGTCCCTTTTAGATGTTCAACCCCGGTTATCACTAACATATTGCTGCCGATACCACTGATCCTTGCTCCCATGCGGTTAAGCATTTTACAAAGCTGTTGTATATACGGTTCGCAGGCTGCATTATAAATAGTTGTGGTGCCCTCTGCCAGGGAAGCCGCCATTAATATATTGGCAGTACCGGTTACGCTGGGTTCATCAAGCACCATTTTCGCACCTATAAGCTCGGCAGATTCCAGGTGAAAAAAACCATCATCGCTGTGATAAGAAAATTTTGCGCCCAGTTTTTCAAATCCTATGATATGGGTATCCAGTCGCCGGCGACCTATCTTATCGCCACCCGGCTTGGGGATATATGCTTTCTTAAACCTTGCCAGCATGGGACCGGCAAGCATTACCGAACCTCTTAACTTGCCGCTTTTTTTATGGTAGTCTTCGCTGCGGAGGTATTCAATATCCACATCATCGGCCTGGAAAGTACAGGTATCCCTGCTTGTCCTGTTGACCTTTACTTTCATTTCTGCAAGCAGGTCAATGAGCAGGTTCACATCAACAATGTCGGGAATATTATGAAGGGTTATCTTTTCGGCTGTTAACAATACCGCTGAAATTATCTGCAGGGCTTCGTTCTTTGCGCCCTGCGGGGTAATTTCTCCTGAAAGTTTTTGTCCTCCCCTTACTTCAAATGATCCCATCCTCTTTTTTATTTATTGCACGAATTATGACGAATTACATTGATTAGGTAAGCGTGTATAAAAAAACCTGACGTTTATAAACATCAGGTACTTATTTCTTAATTAGTGTAACCTGGCTGCCGACAGGCAGGTTCGTTTTAAAATTCGTGTTATGGTTAATACCTCTTCTTAAAATTACGGTTATTGTTATTCCTGTTGTCGCCACCAGTTCCCCTGCTATCTCTTCCGCCACCACCACCACGGTTGTTATTGTCACGTCCACCGCCACCCCTGCTATCCCTTCCGCCGGTATTGCTTCTTCCGCCAAAATTTTTGCGGTAGCCACCACTGCTCCTGGCTCCCCCGTAGTCATCCCTGTCATCACGATTGTCAACACGGTGTTTTACAAACGGGCGGTTATTGAATTCCAACTCACCTTTGGTCATGCTGGATAATTCGCTTTGAATAGAATCATCATGAACCAGTTCTTTGTGCCAGTTGCTGTAAGTGAGTTTCATGTAGTAAGCAATGGCATTTGCAAAACCCTGTTTCTTTTCAGGGTTCTCTTCCTTCAATGCTTTATCAATTACTACCTCAATATTTTTACCCAGGTGATTAAACCGGGGATATTTTTTTGGATAGCGCAGCCTTTCAGGCCTGGCTTTTAAGGTTTCCCTTGTAGGAATAGGATAGGGGCTTTCCACATCAAGTGTAAAATCACTGATGAGAAAAAGGTGATCCCATAATTTATGACGGAAATCTTCCACGTTCTTTAAATGCGGATTTAAAAACCCCATCAGTTCAATTACAGCGTAAGCATTGCGCTGCCTTTCTTCTTTATCCTCAATCGACAACAGGTATTCCACCATCTTTTGAATATGTCTGCCATATTCTCTCATGATCAAATGGTTCCGTGTTGTGTTGTATTCCATGTTTTCAACATTTACCATAGTACAAATGTAAGGAGTTAAAGCCTATGAAACAAGCCGAAATCCTGCCGGGTAAGGCTTAAAGGCGTATTTTATCAGGACTTAAGCGTTTCGGAAAAACGTTTTTTATAAAATAATACTGCAATGATACCGCCCAGGCCGTCTGCAATGCAGTCACCAAGGGTAAAACTCCTGCCGGGAATAAAAAATTTCTGGATAAGCTCTACCGTAAATCCCCATACTATCGTGGCTATGGTGATCTTAATTATATAATACCATCTTTCTTTCCCTGATAAGTTCATTTTCACCAGGGGGTACATGAACAGGTAGGCCAGTACGGCAAAAAGTCCCACATGTACCAGTTTATCAAAATTGATCTCGATCAGCCAGTTGTCAACCTTTGGCAGGTCAAAACCCGGGATGCAGCATAAGGTCAATACAAGAAAAAACCAGGCAATGCCTGGAATGAATTTTATAATGGGTGACCCTGCGTATGGAACTTGCTTGTCTTTCATGTGCAGTTTTTCTAACTATCCCACAACAGCATTATAGGCTTCGGCATTCATCAGTTTATCAACGTCTGCCACATTATCAACACTCATTTTTATCATCCAGCCCTGCCCGTATGGGTCGCTGTTCACCAGTTCGGGTTGTGCATCCAGTAAAGGATTTATTTCGGTAATGGTACCGGCAACCGGTAAAAAAAGATCGCTTACTGTTTTCACGGCTTCCACGGTTCCAAATACTTCTTCCGCTGAAAGCGCTTTGCCTTTTGAACTCACATCTATATAAACAATATCCCCCAATTCACGCTGGGCGAAATCGGTGATGCCGATGGTGGCGATATTACCTTCTAATGAAACCCATTCATGGTCTTTGGTGTAGCGGAGGTTGTCTGGAAAATTCATCTTTTATTTTTTGAAAATTTGAAATTAAGTTTCGGATGTAAAGTAAAGCATTTCTACCGATTGCTGCCGGTTGGGTTATTTTATTACTTCCGCATACATACGCAGATCAACCAGCGGCCTGTCGTAGCCATCTTTATTTACCGAAGCAATTTTGTCGATCACCTCCAGGCCAGTTTCCACTTCCCCGAATACGGTATATTCCATATCCAGGAATGGTGTGCCACCGATCGTCTGGTATACCTTGCGTTTTGCGGGAGAGAATTTCATTCCTTTTTGCATTTCCAGCATATTAAGCTCTGCGTCGGTATATTTCTTTCCCTGTACGATATAGAATTGGCAACCGCTGCTGGCCTTTAACGGGTTTACATTATCTCCCTGCCTTGCCGCCGACAAAACACCTTTTTTATGAAAAAAATTAGTGTCAAATTCTGCCGGGATGGTATAACCAATATCTCCGCCGCCCAACATTACACCGGGCTGTGCATGCTTACTTTGGGGATCGCCGCCCTGTATCATAAAGTTGCTGATCACGCGGTGAAACAATAAGCTATCAAAAAAATGTTCATTAACAAGCTTTATGAAATTATCACGATGTTTGGCTGTTTGATCATACAGGCGAATAATAATTACGCCTGAATCTGTAGTAAGTTTTATCCTTGTGCCCGGTACCTTCACCTGTGGCGCTGTGGCAACAGGAACGGGTTTCTTCACTACAGTTTTTTTTGCAGCTGTTTTTTTAACGATGGCTTTTTTTGCTGTTGTCTTTTTTGCCTGTGCATTGACGCCGGCCATAAAAAAAAGCATTAGTAATGCTGTACATGCGATCCTTATTTTCATAAATAAATAATTAGTCTATAAAGTTTTGGTTTTGGAAATATAATAAAATATGGTCTTTCAAAAAATTTTCCTGCTCGATCATGATGAACCCGGGCAGTGGCTTTAGCTGTTTAAAGTGCGGCCACCCCTCTTCATCATTGCCCTCAAGAATATAATACCCGCTTAGCGAAAGCACCGTACAAACTGCTATGTGCATGAGGTCCTGTTTTTCCTCCTTGCTGAAATCCTGCCTTCCGCTTCCCAGTTCCTGTATACCTATCAGGAAGAGAACCCCATCCATATCCGGCTTTATGCCAAATCGCTCTTTTAGCTTAATGCGTAACTTCAGCCACCTCACCTGTAAATCATCTTTTGCCTGCTGCATTTTGCAAATATAAAAGAAAGCTGCAAGTTACAAGCAACGAGGGAGAAGCATGCTGTATTTACAGTATTTGTTATAATACGCACTCTTGAAAGATAAGATGAGCCCTTGCGGCTTGCAGCTTGGATCTTCTTCAAAAGGCTTGCAGCTTGAGGCTCACTTCGCTATCTTTGCCAAAATTCTTTAGTACGCATGTTACAGATCAGTTATATAAGGCAAAATACAGCATTGGTAAAAGAGAAATTAGCCATTAAGAATTTTACAGACCTGTCATTGGTGGATAAGCTTCTGGAAGCAGATGAACAGCTCAGGAAACTAAAGACTGAAACGGAAACACTGCAATCAGGTATTAATGCAGCCAGCAAGGAGATCGGTATGCTGATGGGTAAAGGAGATAAAGATGCGGCGGAAAATAAAAAACAGGAAGTTGCACAACACAAATCATCCCTGCATAACCTTGCACAACAACTTGCAGAGGCAGAAAAGTCGCTACATGATGAACTCGTGAAATTGCCCAACCTTCCTCATTCTTCTGTGCCAAAAGGCAAAACGCCTGAAGAAAATGAAGTGGTAAGGGAAGGCGGCAGCAAACCCTCATTACCTGCATCAGCAACACCGCACTGGGACCTTATAAAAAAATATGACCTTGTGGATTTTGAAACCGGCGCTAAATTAACCGGCAGTGGTTTTCCTTTATTCAAAGGCAAAGGCGCTAAGCTGCAACGGGCATTGGTACAATACTTTTTAGATTATAATATTGCAGCAGGCTATACAGAATATGCACCACCGCTGATGGTCAATGAAGCATCTGCTTACGGCACCGGGCAATTGCCGGATAAGGAAGGACAGATGTATAATATTACTGCTGATGGATTTTATTTGATACCCACATCAGAGGTTCCGCTTACCAATATTTACCGTGATGAGATATTAAAAGAAACCGACCTTCCCATACGCATGACGGCCTTCACACCATGCTTCAGGAGAGAGGCCGGGAGTTTTGGCAGCGATGTAAGGGGATTGAACAGGGTACACCAGTTTGATAAGGTCGAGATAGTTCAGCTGGTACTTCCACATAAAAGTTATGAAGTGCTGGAAGAAATGGTGAGCCATATAGAAAAATTATTGCAGTCGCTGGAATTGCCTTACCGCATTTTACGCCTGTGTGGCGGAGACATGAGTTTTACTTCAGCACTTACTTACGACTTTGAAGTTTACAGTGCGGCACAGCAAAAATGGCTGGAAGTGAGTTCTGTAAGTAATTTCGAAAATTTTCAGACCAACAGGCTAAAAGCCAGGTTCAGGGGAACTGATAATAAAACACAATTATTACATTCCTTAAATGGGTCTTCTCTCGCATTGCCCCGTATAGTTGCCTGCCTTTTAGAGAATAATCAAACTGAAAAGGAGATCAACCTACCCAAAGCGCTGCATACTTATTTTGGTCAAACAACCATTCATTAACATAATTCCCTTGCTGCCGGCGGATCGGTTTCTGTAAAAATCCTATATTTACCCCCTCTTAAAACAAACTTTGATGAAAAAAATATTATGTGTTGCCAGTTTAATGGTAATGGTATGGGGATGTGCAAAAAAAATGACTCCTTCAATCAACGAAACGGCCACAACTAATTCCGGCTCCGTGATTAATAATACAAAACCCATGTCAACAGATCCAGGTATGGGTAAAGGAACAGGAACTGCAAGTTCTTCTTCAACAACAGGCGCAATAGATAATACCGGGATCAACGGACAAAAAGTTGCCCCCACTGCAACTTCAGCTGAAGCTGCTGCTGCCATTGCCGGCCAGAAAACCTATAATGCAAAATGCGGCAATTGTCATGGATTAAAAGTTACCACTGATTATACGTCCGACCGTTGGGCAAGTATTTTGGCTGTTATGGCGCCAAAGGCCCAACTCTCCGAGACAGAGAAGAATAATGTATATGCTTACGTAAAGGAAAATTCAAAAAAATAACATAAAAAAAGAGATTGCTTCGTAAAACAATCTCTGTGTCGACAGAAAACTGTTTCGCAAAACAGCTCTCTTTTTATCACTTTTTGTCAAAATTCAATTCGCCTGTTGATCCTTAGATCCAATCGTTTGTTGTACTTATTTAGTAGAAAAGTCATAGATACGGTGTGTAGGTGCCGGGAATAAATAATTAAATGCGCTTTTTATTTTCTCGGTCCAGGATATGTTGGAAAATGCCTTGTTCTCATAAAACTCCGCCTGCATCATTTTCATTTTCACGAGTACAAGTTTACCATAAGTTCCTTTTGCATAATTACTGATAGAGAAAAGGCCCTCATCGCCATCTTTTATGATCATCGCTTTTCCGCTCACCTGCAGGCGGCAATCAGTTCCTTTTTTATAATAGTTCAGGTATGCATAAAAAGGCTTGTCAATATTTTTTGCATAAATGCCGTTGCATGATGTATAGAACCATATGGTTCCGTCATCTTCAACTTTCAGGGTTTGAATGATATTATTGGGTAGCTGTAACTCGCAATCTATCTCTGATTTGAATAAAGCGATCTTTATTTCCTTTATCTTCTCCTTAAGAAAATCAAGGTTCTCGTCTTCATATTGGTAGTTGTATTGCATAGTGCTTGTTTTTAATTGTGATTACACTTATTAAAATTCAAAGGGCGTACCAAACCGCTTTTAGATACGTTTAAGGGTATTGGGTTGAATTTTTTGAGGAACAAATTCCTCAGACTGAGTAGGAATGTAGGCCTTATACAACTCCTGATCATGTGGTAAGGCATTGATTTTAATGGCATAAAACTTTCTTTAAGAGCTAAATGCTCATAAACAGGAACTAATTATGGATACCCTTGAGGCCATCGACCAGCTGCCAAAGTCTAAAATAAAGAAGATCATCAACGACCCGGTGAAAACCGCGGAGGCCATTAACCTGGTGTATGTTAATGATAGTGCTCCCGGTATTTCCAGGAGGAGGAGAGGAAAAAATTTCAGCTATTACCAGGGAGACAAAAAGATCTCTGACAGGAACGAGATCAAAAGAATAAAAAGCCTGGTGCTGCCGCCGGCCTGGGAAGACGTGTGGATATGTGCTTTGCAAAATGGCCACCTGCAGGCCACGGGTTTAGACATGAAGAAGCGGAAGCAATACCGGTATCACCCCGACTGGAATATATTACGCAACCACACAAAATTTTACCGTTTACTGGATTTTGGGAAGGTATTGCCTGCGATCCGGCTGCAGCTGGAAAAAGATCTTTCATCTTCAACACTTACAGAAGAAAAAGTATTGGCAGCTGTAGTGATGTTAATGGAGCGCACCAATATCAGGATCGGGAATAATGTTTATGAAAAATTATATGGTTCTTTCGGACTTACTACATTAAAAAATAAGCATGTTGAAGTAAATGGTCACAACATTCATTTTTCTTTCAAAGGAAAAAAAGGTGTTCATCATACCATCAGTTTGAAGAATAAAAAACTTTCTTCCATCGTTCAGCAATGTAAAGATATGCCCGGTAAAGAATTGTTCCAGTATTATGATGATGGAGACAACAGGCATACCATTGATTCGGGAATGGTAAATGAATATTTAAAAAAGATCAGTGGCGCAGATTTTACAGCAAAAGATTTCAGGACATGGGCAGGAACGGTTAATGCATTTTTAGCTTTTAAAGAAACAGGTTTTGCAGAAACTGCAATGGCGGCAAAAAAAAATGTTGTGGAGGTCCTGGATAAAGTTGCTGTACAGTTAGGTAACACAAGAACAGTTTGTAAAAAATATTATGTGCACCCCGTGATCATAAATATGTATGAAGACAAAAGCCTGGAAAAATATTTTAAAGAACTGGAAGCAAACGAAGTGAACGATTCAAAAGCAGATCTTACCAATGATGAAAAGGTCATCATGAAAATATTACAAAGCTCCTGACGTATATCTTCTCTGATATTCAATCCGGCACCTGTGCATATAACTTAAAGACATTCATCAATACCAAAATTGACCTTACCCCGGAGATCCGCATCCCTTTATCTTTAACAGGATTTGAGTAAAATTGGGGAATTTATTCTACAAAGCCGTCAACTATCCTCGTATAATAATCAATACTGCCAAATGCTGTTATAAAGGCACAATTATTTCTATGTATTCGAAGCCAGCTTAGTGTAGATAAAGGAAAAATCCATTAAAAAGCTTACCAGGCAAAATTATTACATACCGGGTTCATCAAGATGTCTCATAAAAGGATAATAAAAAAGACGGGCAGAATTATACTGATCACACTTTGCAGTGTGTTACTGCTCGTATGTCTTTTATTCCTGTTCATTAACCTGCCGGTTGGAAAGAGGGTAGTAAAGAACCAGGTGCAATCTTATCTCCGGGATAAATTAAAAACCAAGGTCATTATCGGTTCGGTCAATTATAGTTTACCGCAATGGCTGGAAATAAATGGTGTTTATATAGAGGACCAGAATAAAGACACTTTGCTGTTTGGTGAAAAAGTTTTAGCAGATATCGACATGATGAAATTGATGTGGGGTAATACCGATATCCAGAAGATCGTTTTTAAAAATGTTTTCTTTAACATCAACAGGAAAGAAACTGATTCATTATTTAATTACCAGTTTGTACTCGATGCTTTCGCCGGTAACAAACCTGTGGAAAAAGTGAACATGGATACTGCGGAATTAAAACTTGCATTGAACAGGTTGGTTCTTGATCATGTAAGTTTAAGGTTCAAAGATAAAAATGCGGGCACTGATTTTTATGCAAGCATTGAGAACCTGGATGCAACTTTAAATAAATTCCGGCCCGACAGGATAAATTTCGATATCAAAGATATTGCGGCATCGGGTATAGACTTTGTCATGACGACCTATAAGGCTGCAAAAAAAGATACTGTCTTTATTGTGCCCGCAGATACGATCCCAAGGCAGGGCTATGGGTTATATATTACAGCAGGCGCTCTTGATATACGGGATGCAAATGTAACAGTGGAGAATAAGATATCCGGAATGTATTATGCCAATAAGGTAACACACCTTGCTTTGCGGAATGCATTATTCGACCTGGACCAATCTTTAACAACAGGGGATTCGGTTTTGCTGGACAGTTCTTTGGTGAAATTCACCAACCCTAAAACAACAGTTGTACAAACGCCCACAAAGGATACCGCCACTTATATCCCCTGGATGATAAAGGCAAAACAGGTGTCTTTTACTAACAATATTGTACAGTTTGATGATAGTAATCTTCCCAATACCAGTGGTTTTGACATGGGTCATTTTAATTTGAAGGAACTTACGGCTGATATATCTGCCTTTACTTATTCGATAGAAAAAACGGCAGGCATGGTTAAGCAGCTTCATTTTAAGGATACCAGCGGCTTCGCACTCGATACCTTGCACGTAAATTTCTTAATGACCGATACCATTCTTTCTGCAAGGGAATTATATGTAAAGACACCGCAATCGCTTTTACAGGAGTTCATTGAAATTAAATACGATAGCCTTGCAGGTATCACTGCAAACCCACGTAACAGTTCCATATCTGCCGTATTAAAAAATTCAACCCTGGCTTTTAACGACCTGTACCTGGTAGCGCCTGCATTGAAAGCAGCTTTCCCTCCTGACCAGTTTGCCAATAATCTCGTTCATTTTAATACGGAGTTGCGGGGCACACTTGCACAGGTGTATGTACCCTATCTCCAGTTGGTTGGATTTTCGGGCAGCCGCCTCAATGCCCACGGCACTTTATATAATCTTACCGACGCCAACAAATTTTACTATGACCTGTATATAGATAACAGCAGTTTTAGAAAAGCGGACATCCTGAAATTTGTACCGCCTGAAAATCGGGAATCACTGGCCGAGTTGCCGGCAATAATAAATTTAAGGGGGCGTGTAACAGGAAATAAAGAAAGCCTGGTATCTGATATCCAAACAAGTGGGCAGGGGTTGGCGTTGAATGGCAGATTCTCACTGAAGAATATTTCCGACCCGGCAAACTTAAAGTACGATTTTGCCATCAGGAGCAGCAGCTTCACAAGGGATTTTATTATGGGTTTCATTCCACCCGGAACACTGCCACCGGAAATAAGGCTTCCTGAAAAGACCTATGCCACCGGCACATTAAGCGGCAATGCCAATAACCTGGTGATGGATCTGAAATTAAACGGCAGTTACGGCCTGCTTACGGTGAAGGGGTTCATCAGGAACATAAAGGACCCGCAACGTTCCAGCTATGACCTTTTCCTTACGACTAACAATTATGATATTGGTAAGCTGTTGAGCCAGGATAGTGTGCTTGGAAAAGTTACGGGTTCATTCAAACTTAAAGGAACCGGCTTTGATTATAAAACCATGCGCTCTGATATCACCGCCTCTGTAAAGGAACTCCAATACAAGGATTATAATTATAAGAATGCAGAGATAGCTGCAAATTTTAATAACGGCATTATAGACAGTAAAGGATCCATCAATGACAGCAGCCTGGTGTTACAATATGATATAAAGGCAAATGTTCAAAATGAATATCCTTCTGTAAATGGTTTTGTAAATGTTGATACGGCACAGCTGCAGAAACTTAATTTGTACAACGATACGCTGAATTTTTCTTTGTATGCGAATATACAGGCCAATAACCTGAGGCCCCGTAACCTTGATATCAATACACGTATCGATTCTATAAATCTGCAGCTTGGAAGAGACCGTTACCAGATGGATACGGTTTCGCTTATTGCAACATCTTCGGCGGGCGTGGATAATATAGATTTTAATTCTCCCTTTGCAAACCTCCATGCCAATGGCGCTTTTGATTACGACAGGGTGGGTGATGCTGTGTTGCAGTACGTGAATCACTATTATAAAGTAACCAATACGTCAACAGTTGTCATTCCTGAACAACAGGTAACTTTTGAAGGCGTTGTAAAAAAACATCCTTTGGTGATAACGCTTGTGCCGGGCCTGGCCGATTACGGGGAAATAAATTTTAAAGGAGGCTTTGCATCAGCGGATACAGACAGTGCGCTCAATTTAACCGCTTCTATCCCTTACCTGGCTTACCAGGATAATACCCTGAGGAATGGCAATATAGATATCCGCTCAAGAAATGAGCGCATAAATTATGCTGTCAATTTTGATACACTCAATTATGCAAAGAATACATTTTATGGTACACGCCTGGATGGAAGCGCAGCCCATGACAGCCTTTCTATAAATGCCATAACACAGGATGATAAAAAAACAGACTGGTTTGGTTTGAACGGATCGCTGTATATAAAAGATGATACTTATTCGTTCCGCCTTAAAGAAAGTTTATTACTTAACTATGAAAGATGGCAGGTGGCACCCGATAACTACATCAGTTATTCTCCTACAGGATTGATCGTTCATAATTTTTTAATGACAAGTGATACCGCCAGGATATTCATTAACAGCAGGCAGGAGATCGTTAACAGCCCTATCGATATTGCTATTGACAATTTTAATTTGAAGAGTATAATTTCTGTGCTGAACAGGGATACACTTTTTGCGTCGGGTATCCTGGATGCAAAAATGGAAGTGGCAGATATTAATAAAACAATACCGGCTTTCACCGGTAACCTTACCATTACCAACCTTGAATTAATGCAGCAGCCGCTGGGTACAGTTACCGCCTATGCTGCAAAGCAATCGGAAAATAACATTACTGCAACACTCACATTGCAGGGGAATGATAATGATATAGCCGCCAAAGGAAATTATTACCTCAACAACGAAGAGCAGCAGTTTGATGCATTTGTTGACATAAAGCGGCTGAACCTGGCTAGCCTGCAAGGATTTACTTTTGGCAGTATAAGGAATGCAACGGGGAATGTATATGGCAATATGAACCTCCAGGGAAAATTTACGGAACCAATATGGAAGGGAGAACTGAATTTTGATACGGCGAGGTTTACCATTGCACAATTGAACACGCCTTTTAAAATAAACAACCAAAAGATCGTTTTCGATCACCCCGGCATAGACTTCTCCAATTTTACAGTGCTGGATTCACTGGATAACCAGATGAAGATAGATGGATTTGTTTCTCTCAACCAGGGAAGTGTCTTCGACCTGAAACTGGATATCAATGCTACAGATTTTATTTTATTGAATGCCCCAAGAGCGATCAACAATGAATTTTATGGATTCGCTTCAGTTGACGTGAATGTTTCTGTAACCGGCACTTCAGTTTCTCCTGATATACAAGGTGACATATTTGTTAACGACAACAGTGATGTTACCATTGTGATACCGGAAAGGAGTTACGGGAAGGATGCAGCAAAGACCGTGGTACGTTTTATTGACAGGGATACTTTTGATGTAAACCCGCCGGTAATTCCATTTGTGGAAGAAAATGAGGATAGAACTGCTTTCGCAAAGTTCCTCAATTACAACCTCAACATAGAAGTAAATAAGAATGCGGCATTAAAGATCATCATTGATCCTGTTACGGGAGACGAAATAAGGGTACAGGGTGATGCACAGCTTAACGCGGGCGTGGATCCCGGAGGTAATTTGGTCCTTGCGGGAACTTATGAACTGGACAATGGCTATTATGTTTTCAACTACCAGTTCCTGCAGCGGCAATTCAACCTGGAAAAAGGCAGTACGATCGTATTTGCAGGTGAACCCATGCAGGCCAGGGTGGACATCACAGCTTCCTATACCGTTAATACATCGGCCAAAGACCTGCTTGATAATGAAGTGGGTACCGTTGATCCTTTGCTTGCCAATGCCTTTAATCAAAAAGTTCCGTTTAAAGTGATATTATACCTGACCGGTATACTTAGCAGGCCCACCATCAAATTTGATATACAATTGCCTGAAGAAACTACGGTGATGAACAGCGACCTGAGAACAACGATAGAAAATAAACTCAGCCAGATAAGGGGAGATGAAGCAGCAACCGCCAAGCAGGTGTTTTCTTTATTACTGCTCGGGCGCTTCGTTGGTGAACAAAGCAGCGACTTCTTCAAAGGCAATGGTAATGATTTTACGGACCTTGCCCGCCAGAGTGTGAGCCAGTTCTTATCCGGTGCATTAAATGAAATTGCAGGCAACCTCTTAAAAGGAGTGGATATAGACCTTAACCTCAACTCTTATACTGATTATAGCGACGGCGGAAATGTACAGCGCACAGACCTGAATGTAGCCCTGAGCAAAACATTTTTGGATGACCGCCTTACCGTTGGCATCGGTAAGAATTTTGGCGTGCAGGGACAGGATGCCGCAAAAGCAAACAACAATTTTATACCCGACATCACTATTGGTTATAAACTTACCAAGGATGGCAAGTATTTATTGAAGGCTTACCGCAAGAATCAGTTTGAAGTTATACTGGATGGTTATGTTGTGGAAACCGGTATCGGGTTCATCGTAACGATGGATTATGATAAGTTCAATGAATTATTCAGGAGAAAGAAAAAGTAGATTAAAATTATGCGGCTATTATATTTCATAGGATCTTTTTTATTGTTGTTTGCATCTTCCTGCAGCGTACAGCGCTTTTTGCCGCCGGGCGAACGGCTGTATAAAGGTTCCGAGGTGATAGTTCAAAAAAATCCCGACGTAAAGCAATCGAACAAAACATTAAGAAATGAATTGAAAACCGCGATCAAGCCACGGAGAAATAAATTTTTGCTGGGACAACCCTACAAGGTTTGGTGGCATTACATGATAAGGGAGAAGCCGGAGAAAAAAGATAAAGGCCTGCGTGCATTTTTGAGAAGAAGACTGGCTGAACCACCGGTGCTGAGCAGCAGGATAAATGCCCCTGTTACCGCGGAGAATATACAGGCATACATGGAAAATGTAGGCTACTTCCATACAACGGTGCAGGGGGATACCGTAAATACCGGGAGTTATTTTGTAAAATCTGTCTATACCGCACAGGTGCAGCCGCAATACCTTATTAAAAGTATTACCTGGGTAAGCGATAGTTCCGCACTTTTAAAATTATTAGAGCAAAGACAAAAGGCCAGGGGGATCTTAAAGGTCGGTCAACCCTATAACCTCAGTAATATCAGCGCTGAAAGAGACCAGCTTGATCTTTTTCTAAAGACAAGGGGTTATTATTATTTTAACCCTGATTACCTGATGGCCTATGCAGACAGCACCGTTGGCAACAGGCAGGTAGAGCTTTATTTTAATTTAAAAAGAACAACGCCTGAAACGGCCAGGCATCCTTACATCATAAATAAGATCATTGTTTTTCCAAACTATACACTTGTTTCCAAACAACTGGATACTAGCCTGGCCGGTGCTGTATTGTACGATAGCCTGCTTATTAAAGATTCCGCAAAAGTATTCAACAACCGGCTTTTTGCCCAAATGATCACGTACAGGCCGGGGAGATTATACAGCAGCCGTGCACAGAATGCAACATTGAACCGCTTAATAAACCTGCCCGCTTTTAAGTTTGTGAAGAACCGCTATGAACCTGTTTCAGATTCAACATCGTACAGGATGAATGCTTACTATTACTTAACGCCTGCCAGGAAAAAATCATTCCAGGGTGAGATAGATGCTTTTTCAAAAGAGAATAGTTCATTGGGTACGCAGCTTAGCCTTAACTGGAAGAACAGGAACCTGTTTCGTGGTGCCGAGATGCTTACGGTAAAAACTTATGTGGGTGTTGAATCCTCATTTGCTGATTCGCTAAAGCGTAATAACAGTTTCCGTGTAGGTGGGGAAGTAGTGTTAAAATTCCCCCGCTATGCAGTGCCCTTTTTTCGTTTGAAGGAAAATAATTTTTACCCGCCCAATACCAATTTCTTATTGGGTTATGAAATGTTCAGGAAACAATTATTTTATACCAAGAATTTATTCCGCCTGCAAACTGATTTTACCTGGAAAAATAATTTCAGGAATGAATTCACACTTGCCCCGGTAGCTATCAGTTATTTAAAAGCTTCCAACATAACTGATACATTCATGAAACAGGCAATAGTGAATCCCATCATCCTGGTAAATGTATATTCTGAGGTGATTATGGGTAGCTTTTTTACCTGGACCTATAACAATGCACAGCGCAACAGGAGAAATAAGTGGTATTTCCAGACAAGCATCGACCTGTCGGGAAATATTGCGGGGCTGGTATCAGGTGCAAAAAAGTTCAGGCAAAAAACAATATTCGGTACCCCCTTTGCACAATATGCAAAATTTGATGTTGCCGTACATTATACCAGGCCCTTACCCAACAAA